>JALWKH010000132.1 GCA_026996635.1 Bacteroidales bacterium
GGAAGGAACAGGGCAAAATATTACCGTAAGCTTGTACGCGACCCGCTAAAGCCGCTGTTTAACCGTGCAATAATGTCAAAATACCCGCCCGGATCAACATTCAAAGTAGCCAATGCACTGATAGGGTTGCAAGAGGGTAATTTAGTTCCGAATACATATTATTCCTGTCATTACGGCTACCACGCAGGCGGCGTTTCAGTGGGGTGCCACGGACACAAATCCCCTCTTAACCTTTACGAAAGCATACAAATGTCTTGCAACGCATATTATTGCAATGTGTTCAGGCATATTTTGGAGGATAAACGTTTTGCCGGCATTCACGAATCTTACGGCACTTGGAGAAAATATATCTCATCCCTCGGTTTCGGCAACAAATTGGGCATTGACTTGCCGAATGAAAGCAGCGGCTTTATTCCCAAATCTTCGTATTACGACAGATATTACGGCAAACGCGGCTGGAAGGCACTTACAATCATTTCATTGGCAATAGGACAGGGAGAAATCCTTGTAACACCTTTGCAACTTGCTAATTTTGCATCTACCGTTGCAAACCGCGGTTATTACATAATACCACATACAGTAAGGGAAATAGAAGGCGGCAAACTGCCTCCCAAATATAAAGTCCACCACTATACCGCAATTGACCGTAAATATTTTGACGAAGTGGTAAAAGGTATGTATTTGGCAGTAAACGGCGGTCCGGGATCAACTGCACGAATTGCCGCCCTAAAAGATATAGAAGTGTGTGGCAAAACAGGAACCGCACAAAATCCGCACGGAATAGACCACTCGGTTTTTATGGCATTTGCACCGAAAGATAATCCGCAAATAGCCGTAGCCGTTATAATTGAAAACGGCGGGTACGGAGCATCAATTGCCGCACCGATAGCAAGCCTTGTCATAGAAAAGTACCTTAAAGGCAAAACGCAAAGACAATACCTTGAAAAATATGTAGAAAACTATAAACCAAAGCAAAAGAAATAAACTTCATAAAATCCTAAAAAATTTTGCCAAACGGAAGATTTTAACGAAATTGCATAAACTAAACATTTTATCCGGCATTTAATACTACAAAATCTTCATAACAAAAAACAATAGTAAAAGTTTATAAATTAACAAATAACAAAAACAATTGCTATGAAAAAAATAATATTCATTCTTGCTTTTCTGCCGGTAATGGCAGCGGCACAGGAAACTCTGGACAGCCTTATTGGCTGCTATGCAGGCACTTTTATGTACCGGGAAGAACCCGACACCGTTTGGACTACCGTAAGACCCGATACACTGATTGTGTTTGATGTAATTAATGCCGAATACGACACTAATTATTCTAAAGACCGAGTAAGTTGGTTACTTGTTAAACCAAATTCTATAATTCCTAATTATCCACATGCTCGTTTTATAAATTTTCCTGTTTGGACTATCGGGCTTGGATTTGACGAATGTAATTATTCAACTATTGAAGAAGTTAGGCAAGCACTCTGCGATAGCTATATGTTGGAATTAGTATTTACACAACACGATAGTGTTCATTTTTTGGTGCAATGCTTCCAACCTTCTCAATATGACCCGATGAGATATGCCTGGTTCAAAGGTGTAAAATACACTTCCGAAATACCCGACAGTTTGCAAAATATATCTGCTCCGCTATTAAGAATAAACAATCTGGCCATAACTCTTTATCCGAATCCCGTAAATGAAGTCCTGAACATCAACTTAAGCAAAAAAGAAAATGTTACGGTAATAATACACGACATAACAGGCAAAGAAATTTACAGTAACGATTACAACTCGCAACACATAAGCATAAATTTCAAAGACTATGCAAAGGGTGTGTATCTCGTTACGATAAAGAACAAAAACGGATCGGTGACGAAGAAAATTGTTTATTAGTGGTTAGTTGTTAGTTGTTAATTGTTAGTTAAAAATGTGATAATTAAACAATTAGCACATTAACAAATTAGTTCATTAGCAAATTATAAAAATTACATACTATGAAAAAAATAATATTCATTCTTGCTTTTCTGCCGGTAATGGCAGCGGCACAGGAAACATTAGACAGCCTTATAGGATGCTATGCAGGAACCTTTATGTACCGAGAAGAACCCGACACCGTTTGGACTACCATTAGACCGGATACGCTGATTGTGTTTGATGTAATTAATGCCGAATACGATACTAATTATTCTAAAGACCGTGCAAGTTGGCTACTGGTTGAACCGAATTCTATATACCCTACTTATTCTTACTTTCGTACTGAAAATGATACAAGATTTTGCACTATGGGACTTGGATTTGATGAATGTAATTATTCTACTCTTGAAGAAATCAGGCAAGCAATTTGTGTTGGCTTAAGGATGGAATTAGTATTTATTCAAAACGACAGTGTTCATTTTTTAGTGGAATGCTTTCAACCTTTTCAATATGACCCGATGAGATATGCCTGGTTCAAAGGTGTAAAATACACTTCCGAGGTACCCGACAGTCTGCAAAATATATCAGCACCGGTTATAAGAATAAACAACTTAAGCATAACTCTTTATCCGAATCCCGTAAAGGAAGTCCTGAATATCAACTTAAGCAAAAAGGAGAAGGTTACGGTAACAATACACGAAATCACAGGTAAAGAAATTTACAGTAACAATTATAACTCGCAACACATAAGCATAAATTTCAAAGACTATGCAAAGGGTGTGTATCTCGTTATGGTAAAGAACAAAAACGGATCGGTAACGAAGAAAATTGTTTATTAGTGGTTAGTTGTTAATTGTTAGTTGTTAGTTAAAAACCTGATAATTAAATAATTAGCACATTAGCAAATTAGTTCATTAGCAAATTAAAATTACGGTTATGAAAAAAATAATATTCATTCTTGCTTTTCTGCCGGTAATGGCAGCGGCACAGGAAACATTAGACAGCCTTATAGGATGCTATGCAGGAACCTTTATGTACCGAGAAGAACCAGACACCGTTTGGACTACCGTAAGACCGGATACGCTGATTGTGTTTTACTATGATACTGTACATATCAACGCATTAGGTGATACAATTCATCAAGATCGTCTAAGTTGGCTGTTGGTTGAACCGAATTCTATATACCCCACTTATCCTTATTTTCGTACTGAAAATGATACAAGATTTTGCACTATGGGGCTTGGATTTGATGAATGTGATTATTCTACTCTTGAAGAAGTTAGACA
Organism: Bacteroidales bacterium; assembly: GCA_026996635.1. GTDB lineage: Bacteria > Bacteroidota > Bacteroidia > Bacteroidales > JALTDM01 > JALTDM01. Next base: position 3,201 of record JALWKH010000132.1, read on the forward strand.
AGCTTACCGTTATGGAATGGTACTTGTTTTTATACCTAACGATAGTGTTCATTTCTTTGTAGAAGGTTTTCAACCTTCTCAATATGACCCGATGAGATATGCCTGGTTCAAAGGTGTAAAATACACTTCGGAAATACCCGACAGTTTGCAAAATACATCTGCACCGGTTATAAGAATAAACAACTTGGGCATAACTCTTTATCCGAATCCCGTAAAGGAAGTCCTGAACATCAACTTAAGCAAAAAAGGAAATGTTACGGTAATAATACACGACATAACAGGTAAAGAAATTTACCGTAACTATTATAACAAGCAACATATAAGCATAAATTTCAAAGACTATGCAAAAGGTGTGTATCTCGTTACGGTAAAGAACAAAAACGGATCTGTGACGAAGAAAATTGTTTATTAGTTGTTAGTTGTTAATTGTTAGTTAAAAATGTGGAAATTAAATAATTAGCAAATTAGTAAATTAATTCATTTATCACATTATTAAAATTAGCAAATTATGAAAAGAATTATATTTTTGAGTTTAGTATTGTTTTATATTTTTGCAGGTGCCCAACCGCCTGACGAAGATCCTGCCTCTTACAGACTTGTTTTTGAAGATGATTTTGATACTTTATGTCATAGTTTATATACCGTGAACGGGGTATCAGCCTTTACTGACGTTGATACTTCCAAGTGGATAAGCATTGCCCCCTGGATGATGGTAGTGCCCGAATATATTGTTCTTGATTATTGCAATAATGTAGATACCATAAGAGAAAAAATATCATACCGGAGGTGGTGTTTTGAAAATGCCGAAATCGATACTACGGGTCCGGGAATAATAAAATTAATTGCAAAAAAAGAAGATTTTTATGCTCCTTATTTTACAATAGGAGATAATGAATGGTGGATTCTACATAATGATAGTGACCGCGTTTTCCACTACTCCAATCAAATGCTGTTTAGCAAGCATAAGTACAAATACGGGTATTTTGAGATACGGTTTAGGCTGCCGTATTACAGCGACTTTCGTAAGTTATACGGCATAGGACCGAACTTTTGGCTGTGGGGTAGCTATAACAAATGTTTCGGGTATAAAACTGAAATAGATATTTTTGAATATGACGGAGCGCATTTTACTGAAAATGGTTCTTTTGATATTAATTATCATTCCAATAATATTCATTATATGCCTTGTAGTAGTAGTTGTTCTACCTGTGATGATACAACCGACCATACGGTTCCTTCACATTCAGAACCGTCAGTTGATTTCAGCGACGGGAAATTTCACACAATGGCTGTAAAATGGCTGCCGGACGAAATTAGTTTTTATGTGGAGGGAGTAAAAACCAGAACCTACACAACAGGTGACTTTACTCCGGATATGCTTGCACCAATGAATATCTTTGTTGATATAAATGTGCCTGCTAAAAATTATTGTCATGTCTTTGACGAAAATTATGCGGCATTCCCCTATGTATATGAAGTGGATTATGTAAAAGTCTGGTCTATAGAACGGTGCAATGAAGACTTCAGCACTTGCCACTTAAACACCTCGCAATACGATAACAATGCCGTATATAATACCATAACCATAGGCGAAGGCAGCAATTGCCATACCGAATTAGGTCCCGGCGATGATGTTCAATTAAAAGCAAACAAAGTGATAAGACTAAAACCCGGTTTCAAAGCCGACTCTCACAACGGCTCTCACTTCAAAGCCGAAATAATTCCTTGCGATACCATTGAAACATCCACCATAGTGGAATAAATAACTATTAAAGCAAATACCGGAAAATATTTGCTTTCCTAATTTTGCGGTACAACTATAATAAAAATCAACTCAAAAGTAATTTTGAGAACGTTTTGTATATTTTTGTGAAAAAATAAATTAATGAGACGAAATATAAGCGGGACATACAAACAATTTGACTTTTTGCTGTTTTTTATGTATTTGGTTTTGGTTGTTTTCGGACTAATCAACATATATTCAGCCACTTACAACCCTTCACATCCTTCATTGTTCGATTTTTCCATGCGTTACGGAAAACAATTTGTTTGGATATTGGCTGCACTTTTTCTAATGCTCATAACATTGCTGATAGACAGTAAGTTCTTCTCTTTTATAGCATACCCGTCATATATTTTTGCATTACTGCTGCTGATTATAGTTTTTTTCACCGCCCACGAAGTAAACGGTGCCAGATCTTGGATACAAGTCGGCGGATTCAGATTCCAGCCCGCAGAATTTACAAAAGTTGCCGTTGCACTCACCCTTGCAAAAGTTATGAGCCGACAAACATTCGATTTAAAAAAACTCAAAGATATTCTTTTGATTGGAGTGATTATCCTCATACCAATGCTTTTGATATTGCTTCAAAATGATACGGGTTCGGCTCTGGTTTACACTTCATTTGTAATATTGCTTTACCGTAAAGGGCTGAATACGCTTGTTGTTGTATTGTTATTTGCTTTTGTGGTTTTGTTTTTTTTAGTTCTTATTTTGCCGAAACTACCTGTTTTTATTTCTCTGGTTGTCATCTTTTTTTTGATAAATTATTTTCTGTCAAAGAACAAGAATGAGGTACTGTTTTGGTCACTTGCCTACATTCTTATTTTGGCAGGATCTTTAATTGCCAATTACTATTTAAACCTTCACAAAGAGAATT
>JALWKH010000133.1 GCA_026996635.1 Bacteroidales bacterium
AAGTAGAAACTAAATGAAAAATAACCTGTGGCTCCTGTTGAAAGGAATTGCAATGGGAGCCGCCGACATAATTCCCGGTGTCAGTGGCGGCACTATTGCCTTTATTACAGGTATTTACGAAAAACTAGTTTTTTCCCTCAAGTCCATTTCGGATAAAGAAAACCTATCCCTGCTTTTCAAACTTAAAATCATTGACTTTTGGAAAAACATAAACGGTAATTTTTTACTTCTCGTTTTCGGCGGCATACTGATAAGCGTTTTCTCACTTTCCAAACTCATCACATTTTTACTTGATGAATACCCGATGTTTGTTTGGGCTTATTTTTTCGGGCTTATTTTAGCTTCAATTTGGCACATTCTTAAAAAATCAGCAAAACCGAATGTAACTAACATTGTTATTTTCGTCATTTTCAGCATTTTGGCTTTTTACTTAACATCATTGCCTCCCATGAATATGGGTTCGGGCTTACTCAACACATTCTTGGCGGGAACTATTGCAATATGCGCAATGATTCTACCCGGCATATCGGGAAGTTTCATACTGCTCATTCTCGGGCAATACCGCAACATTCTCAAAGCCGTAAACGAACTTGATATTTTGACTCTTATTGTTTTCACTCTCGGAACTGTTGTCGGGCTTGTGCTTTTTTCAAAATTCCTGTCTTGGCTGCTCAAAAAATATAAAGATGCCACCGTTTACGCCTTATCCGGTTTTATGCTCGGAGCGTTGAACAAGGTTTGGCCTTGGAAAGTTACACTTTCTTGGTTTGTGGACAGGCACGGACACCGCCACCCGCTTATGCAAGAAAACTTACTGCCTTCATCTTTTGCCGAAAAAACGGGAATGTCTCCGCAAATTGAGTATGTATTACTATTCTTTGCCCTCGGCATCATAACAATCCTTGTTTTTGAATTGGCGACAAAGAAAAAATCCGTAAAATAATAATTGTTTATTGTTCCATAACTCAATAGTCCATGTCATTATGAGCAACTGAAAGTTGCGTAATAATCTCATTATTTTTAGCAGATTGCTACGATCATTTCATTCGCTCGCAATGACGGAAGTTATTTGTGGCAGATTGCAACATCGCTTCGATACTCGCAATGATAAAAAAAGGAAAACAGCCTAATAATTAACACATTAATCCATTATCTAATTAGCATATTAAAATAATTCCATAAACCCGGCAAATTCTTTAAGATTCTTATCCTCATATTTAACGGTAGCATATTTGGAAGTGATAACACTAAACCCGCTTGACCGGAGAACATCTGCCAAGTGGCAAATAATATATAAAGGCAACTCTTCCAACAAAACGGCAAACGGAGTAGGTTCATTGGCACAACTGTCAGCCACTGCGGCAATCATAGAAAAATAATGATTTATAAATTCCTCAAGATTCTCATTTTCCAATACCTCAACTTCCTTTTTCACAACATAATCAAGCACATAGCCATATTTTTGTAAAGCAGTTTCCAACTTTTGCGGATCCCAATCGTTATGCAGTGTGTGCGAAACATTTATCAGCATCGCGGTTAAAATTTAAATTTGCATCTTATTTTTTTCATCATAAGACCGAATGCCTGAACAGGATTCAACCCTATTTTCTTATAATGCTTTGATATGCTGCAAGCTTCGCGGTAAGCACCACGTTTCATATAAAACTTAATTGCTTTGCGCGCAATTTTTTTGCGGAATTTTACGGGAACATCGTTTTGCAAATATACAGGAACAGCCGTATCGTATACTTTATCGTAAAACTTTCTTAATTGTCTTTGTTTCAGGTGAATATCTGCAAGAAATAACCAATGCTGCATCTTATACGGAACACTACCGTATTTACTTGCCCTGAATAAAACCAGCCTTTTTAGCACAGGCACCAACTCCTTACTGTAAACACCTTCTGCAGCATAAAACAGTTTGTCGTAATTTTCTTTAAGAGTGCTTGCAGGTCTAACTTGCCACAACCTCTCAACCGATGCACTATCCAAATTCAATGCAAAAGCAGAATTAAAAAACAATCCTTTGCAACCCTCAGTAACAGACGAAGGAAAAAACAAACGGTCTGCCAACAAATAATACAATGCCTTAGCATACTCACCTAGCATATAATGACTTATAGCCGTTTCGTACAGGTACAATGTTTTTATCTTGCCGTTGCCTTCCGACATAATCATTGCATCAGACAATTCATCTGCATTTGGCAAGTTTACTTCAATAAGACTCACCTCACCTCTGGAATTTATACGCTGAATAAAAGCAAGTTCGGTAGTATCACTAAATTGGGCAAACAACCCGAAAGACGATACAGCTAAAAAAACCAATATGCCGACAATCCTTTTCATTTCAATAAAAACTTTAACAACAAATTAAACCAATCAACTAACCATTAAAACTTAACACTTACACCCACAGCAGGCACAATCCTGCCATTTTTGATTTCTTTTTCCAATCCCATTTTCATATTATACTTGTACCTGATAAGTTCTTGTTTACTTTCTAATTTTGCCTTGCCGTGTATCCAATCATAAAAATAAGTGGCAATAATTACGGTTATAGATAATGTGGAAATAATGTCGCTTTTATCAACTTTCCACTGTCCCGTAACATTTATTACATCGCTTTCGTCAGGTTTATCCAATGGATTTATTTGAAACAGCGGTTCACCTTTTGCTTTGGAGCTTACATACACTGCGCTCAAACCTGCATATCCGGCCAACCGTAACCCCAATAGCCAATATCCCGCTTTTTTTTCTCCTGCCTTAAAATGCACATAACCCGGTACCAAAATTGCATTCAATCCGTCTTGAATCCTTATATTGCGCTGCAACATCCTATACTCATTCAATTGCATTGAAGATGGCATATGGTCAAAATTCATCATATCGTCTTTTGTGCGGGGATAAACATCAAAGTCTTGTGCCTTGGCTGTCAGCAAAATAAAGAAACCGAAAATCAATACAAAAACTCTCTTCATACCGTAACAGTTAATTTACTACAAAAGTATAAAAAATAAACTAAAACAAGTTTTAATGATTTAACGCAAATTACGCAATAGAGAGTCTTATAAATTTTTAACTTCAGAAAAAAATGTTCTTTCGCAAAAAAATAATGTAAATTAAGTTCCTATCTTAATTTTTAAGTTCTAAGGCAAAGCCCGCTTTACCAACTCTAATTCCTTATTGGTATGATTAGCACCGTCTTTTAAGGCGGTGTTTTAATATTTACCATAAAATTTGGCTTTAGCCACAGAAACTAGTCACGATTTATTTTATATTGCGTAATCTGGTGTTAACAAATAAACCAAAAAAAACAATTATTTATGCCCTATACAAAATAAGAATGTAAATTTGCAGTTGTTTTTATTTGATTATCAAAAAACGATAAGTTATGATTAGAAAAATTGCTGGATTGGTATTGTTGCTGACAGCCTTCGTATCACAGGCACAACAAAAACAAGACAAACCGTTCATAATAATTGACGGCAAAGATACAATAACAAAAAACGAATTTATCCGCATATACAAAAAGAACAACAGCATCAGCAGTGAGAATAGCAAAAGTGTTGATGACTACCTGGATTTATTTGTAAACTTCAGACTAAAAGTAAAAGAAGCCGAAGACCAAGGCTACGATACCACACAAAGTTTCAAGAGAGAATACACTGTTTATAAGAACCAGCTTGTAAAGCCTTATTTTGTTGATTCCGCAAAGTTGGAAGAACTGTTGAAAGAAGCATACAACCGTATGAAAACAGACATCAGGGCAAGCCAGATAATGGTATTGATGCCCAAAGACCCGACTCCCGAAGACACACTTAAGGCATACAAAAAGATATGGAAAGCTTACAACGAATTGAAAAAAGGTAAAGACTTTGCAGAAGTTGCAAAAAAATTCTCCGAAAGCAAATTCACTGCTTCCAAAGGTGGGGATATGGGGTGGTTCAATGTGTTGAGATACCCTTACAAATTTGAAAGCGTTGCCTACAATACGCCGGAAGGTAAATTTTCAAAACCTTTCAGGACAAAAAGTGCTTATCACATAGTAAAGGTTACTGGACACCGACCCAACAGAGGACGAGTTCAAGTTGCCCACATACTTGTTTCCGTTCCTTTATATTCAGACGACAAAACAGTTGAAAAAGCAAAAGCAAAAATCGACTCTATTTACAATCTTCTGCAAAACGGTGCAGACTTTGCCGAATTGGCAAAAAAACTGTCAGACGATAAAGGTTCGGCATATCAAGGCGGATTACTCAACTGGTTCGGTACGGGCGATATGGTAGAACCCTTTGAAAAAGCTGCATTCTCCCTCAAAAATGTAGGTGACATATCAAAACCAGTCAGAACACCTATCGGATTCCATATATTGAAATTGATAAATGTTGCACCAATTAAGTCTTACGAAGAAATGAAACCGGGGCTTCTCACCCAAATCAAAAAAAGCAACAGATACCAACTTGTAACAAAATCTAAAATTGAAAAGCTGAAAAAAGAGTACAACTTCTCTTATGACAAAAAAGCACTGGCAGCATTTTACAAAGCAGCAGGTGATTCTATTATGTACGGCAAACCCGACAAAGCAAAACTTGCCAAATTAAACAAAACCCTGTTTACTCTCGACGGCAAAAAGTTCAGCCAACAAGAATTTGCAAAATACCTGATAGAAAACTCCAAAAAATATAAATTCCGCAAGCGTGAAGAAGAAAAAGAAAAGAAAATACCCGTTAAATATTTCATAAACGAAGAATTCGAAAAGTTTATAGATAATTTTGTTAAAAATTATGAAATAAATAAACTTCCCCAAAAGAATCCCGATTACAAATTTGTCTTGAAAGAGTACCACGACGGCATTCTGCTTTTTGACATAATGGATGATATGGTCTGGAAAAAAGCCGTAAAAGATACCTCCGGCTTAAAGAAGTTTTACGAAGAACATAAAAACAATTACCTGTATCCGGTAAGATATGAAGCCGCTAAATTAAAAGTAAACAACAAAAAAGCAGAAAAGAAACTTTTGAAATTAATTGCCAAAAATGCGAAAACGGATTATACTCCCGAAGAATTGGCAGACAAAATAAACACAAAATATAAAGACGCGGTAACCATTGAATATCAAGGGCTTTTTGAAAAAGGCAAAAAACCGGAAATCGATGATGCGATAGCAAAATCAAACGGCAAATTACCTTATGTTTATCAACCCAAAGACGGAGAAATTGTTTATTTGAAAAAGAAAGTTGACCCGTCACCGAGACCACTCAAAGAAGTAAAAGGTCTGGTGGTATCCGATTATCAAAACTACCTTGAAGCACAATGGATTAAAGAATTGAGAAAGAAACATAAAGTTTATATAGACAAAAACGTACTCAACGAAATAAAAAAAGAACTTAATCAATAGTGGCGTAGAAATGAAGAAGTTAGCAATAGCCTTATTCGGCTTGATTATACTTGCAGGCTGTAAGCATAATAACATAAACGAAAAAGACATCATAGCAAAAGTTAACGATGCCGTTTTGACGAAGTCTGAAATTAAAGAATTGATGGAAGAAAATAATTTTAAGGGAGAAGACAGCCTGTATATTATCAAAGCGTATGTGAAAAATTGGGTGGTAAATCAAGTACTCAAACAAGAAGCCGAAAACAATCTTAACGATTTGGACAAAGCTCGGATAGAAAAGTTAGTTGAAGAGTACAAAACAGACTTATTCGTAAATAAATATAAACAGCTGTATATCAAGCAAAAACTGGACACAACGATTTCCGACACGGAACTTGTTTCGTTTTACCACACGTACAATTTCGATTACAGGTTGAAGCAACCTATAATTAAGGC
>JALWKH010000134.1 GCA_026996635.1 Bacteroidales bacterium
GTCTTTGGAAAAATTAAAAAATATTTCAAATTATACCCGCCTGAAAAAAGAAATAGAAAAGTTTAACAAAACCCATAAATTCGAGAAAAAAGGAATCGGTGTGGTTTCTCTTAAGTTCGGCATCTCTTTTACCTCAAAATTTCTTAATGAAGGATCAGCTTTGGTTTGGATTTACACGGACGGAACTGTTTCAGTATCTCATGGAGCAGTGGAAATGGGACAAGAGGTCAACACGAAAATCGCTCAAATTGTATCTAATGAACTTGGTATTGACATATCAAAAGTGCGTATAGAAAGCACAAACACAAAGCGAGTTGCCAACACATCACCGACTGCGGCATCTACAGCTGTAGATTTGAACGGAAATGCAGCATTAAAGGCTACACAAAAAATCAAACAAAGACTAATCAGCCACGCTACTAAATTATTTGACGACAATTGCAATAAAAATGATGTTTACTTCCAAAACAATAAAATAATCTGCAAACATTCAGGCAAATCAATAACCTTCGAAGAACTTGTCTCTTCAGCCTACCTAAATAGAATAAATTTAGGAGCACAAGAATTTTACAGAACTCCCGGAATTGGTTTTGACAGGGGAAAAGGCAAAGGAAATCCTTTTTATTATTACGTGTATGGTGCCGCACTGTCTGTTGTAAAAGTTGATTTACTCACAGGAATGTATAAAGTTGAAAAAACATACATTTTCCACGAAGACGGAAACCCTGTAAACAGTCATATCGACATAGGTCAGATACAAGGTGCATATATCCAAGGAATGGGATGGGTTACAATGGAAGAAATCATTTACGATAACAATGGCAATAACCTTGCGTCAAACACATCGGTTTATAAAATACCTGCATATTCGGACACACCTGAAGTGTTTGAAATAGAACTGGTAAAGAAAAACAGAAAATTTGCAAGTGTATTAGGATCAAAAGGTGTTGGAGAACCACCCTTTATTTACGGTCTGTCGGTTATTTATGCATTGCAAAACGCAATAGAGAGCATAAGTAACTACAAAAAAGAAGCAATTTTACATCTTCCTGCCACTCCGGAAAAGGTTTTATGGGAAATAACCGATCAGCAATAATTTATTCGAGAAGGCAAGCAATTATTATAAGAAAAAATCCCACAACGGATTTCCTCAAAAACAAAAAAGGCCGCCTCAAAGGGCAGCCTTTTTATGTAAATTATTCTCAATATTACTTTATCAATCCTCTTGCTTCAAGTAAATATTTCACATCAGGTTCTTGACCCCTGAATTTTTTGTAAAGTACCATAGGATCTTCACTACCGCCTTTTTCAAGAATATTTTCTCTGAAAGCATTTGTTACTTCAGGGTTGAAAATGCCTTTTTCTTTGAAATACGCATAAGCATCTGCTACCAATACATCCGCCCAAATGTAGCTGTAATAACCGGCTGAATAATCTCCGCTGAAAATATGGTTAAAGTAAGTACTCCTGTATCTTTCTACAATCTGCGGAATAAGACCGATTCGCTTCATCGATTCTTTTTCAAACTCATCTACATTGTAATCTTTCTTTTCGGTAAGCGTATGCCAATCCATATCCAAATATGATGCCGAAAGATATTCAACGGTAGCAAAACCTTGATTAAAATAGCGGCTGTTTTGCATCTTTTTAATCAATGATTCGGGAATAACCTCTCCTGTTTCATAATGCTTTGCATATTCCTTAAGTACTTCAGGTTCTGTAGCAAAGTTTTCCATAAATTGAGACGGAAGTTCTACAAAATCCCTGTAAACCGATGTTCCCGAGATTTTTCTGTATTTACATTGGGAAAGCAATCCGTGAAGTGCATGACCGGATTCGTGGAATAATGTGGTTACATTTTCTAGTGTTAACAATGCAGGTCTATCTCCACTGGGTTTAGCAAAATTTGTCACAATGTAAATAATAGGTGGAACTCTTTTACCGTTTTCATCTTTGTATTCTTTTCGGATAGCTTCCATCCATGCACCACCTCTCTTTGAAGGTCTTGCAAAGAAGTCCATGTAAAGAATTCCTACAGTATCACCGTTTTCATATTTTACGAGATATGCTTTAACATCGGGATGATAAACAGGCAAATCTTTTCTTTCTTCAAAAGTAAGATGATACAATTTATTAGCGGTATAGAACAACCCGTTAAGTACATTTGTCAAAGAGAAATATGGTTTAAGTTCCTCTTCGTTCAAATCATACTTTTCTTTTCTCACCTTTTCGGCATAATACCACCAGTCCCAAGGTTTGAGTTCAAAGTTACCGCCTTCTTTATTGATGATTTTTTGCATATCGGCAACTTCTTCTTTCGCTTTATTTATGGCAGGTGTCCAGATTTTGTCCAAAAGATTGTAAACATTTTCGGGAGTTTTAGCCATATTATTATCCAAGCGGAAGTCTGCCCAAGTTTTATATCCGAGAAGATTGGCTTTTTCTATTCTTAAATTAACAATTTGGTTTACAATGTCTTTATTGTCCAAACTGTCATTGTTGTCACCTTTCATTATATATCCCATAAACAGTTTTTCCCTCAAATCACGGTTTTTACAATAAGTAAGGAAAGGATAAAGCGTAGGTCTGTCTATGGTAAATACCCATTTGCCGTCCAAACCTGCATCTTTTGCTTTCTTTGCTGCTTCTTCTATCATATTTTCGGGTAGCCCTTCCAAATCTTCTTTTTTGTCAACAACAAGCTTAAACCTGTTTGTTTCTGCCAAAACATGTTGTCCGAACTTTAATTTCAGCAAAGATAATTTCTTATTTATTTCTCTTAACTTGGCTTTATCTTCTTCATTTAAGTTAGCTCCGTTGCGGGCAAAATCTTTATAAACCTTTTCGAGTAAAGCACTGTCTTCAGTATCAAGTGTCAATTCGTCTTTTTTATCGTAAACGGCTTTAATTCTTTTAAACAGCTTTTCGTTCAGCAAGATATCATCTTCGTGGCTACTAACCATCGGCGTAATCTGTTCGGCAATTTTCTCCATTTCATCGCTTGTATTCGCTTCGTTTACGGTAAAGAATATGCTTGTTACCCTGTCGAACAACCTTCCGCTTCTGGCATAAGCAACCACGGTGTTTTCAAATGTCGGCGGTTCCGGATTGTTTACGATTTGTTCTATTTCCTTATTGTGTTCCTTTATGGCAACTTCCAAAGCCGGCAAATAATGTTCTGGCTTTATTTTGTCATAAGGCGGCACGCCGAAAGGCGTATCAAACTTTTCTAGTAACGGATTATCAGCCGTGTTTTCATTTTGTGTTACCATTGCATTAGGTTTTTCATTGTAATTACAAGATGTCAATCCCAGCAAAACTACTGCAATCAAATAAAATAGGTTTTTCTTCATAATTTTCCGCTTTTTTAAAATTCCGTTCGCAATTTAGCAATTTTTATCACTCGGATTTTAATCTTAAGAATCTTTATTCCCGATTCATAAAAAATTTATTTATTTGAACCAACCAAAAAAATCCGGCAATATGGAAAACATAAGATTTACCGCATTACAAAAATTCCTGGAACATTCACACATATACGAAGATAAAAAAGTTCCTGTTATAGACTCTTCTGTTTTCGGCAGCAATGTTTTCGACTTAAACACAATGTCTAAATATGTAGCTCCCGAAGCATATAACAACCTGAAAGAAGCAATTGAAACAGGAAAAAAAATCAGCCGTAAAGATGCAGACCATATAGCTACCGGAATGAGAATATGGGCAAAAGAAAGAGGTGCTTCACATTATACCCATTGGTTTCAACCACTCACCGGAACAACTGCGGAAAAACACGATACATTTCTTGATTTTGACAAATCCGGCAGTGCCATTGAAAAATTAGACGGTAGCGCGCTCGTTCAGCAAGAGCCGGATGCATCCAGTTTCCCCAGCGGAGGCATCAGAAACACATTCGAAGCCAGAGGATACACTGCTTGGGATATAAGTTCGCCTACATTTATAGTAGGTGACACCTTATGTATTCCCACTATATTTGTTTCATACACTGGTGAGGCATTAGATTACAAAACTCCATTGCTTAAATCCAAAGAAGCATTAAACAACAACGCCGTAAAAGTTGTACGATTATTTGACAAAAGCATAAACAAAGTTTTCCCTACACTCGGGTGGGAACAAGAATATTTTTTGGTGGATGAAGCTTTATTTTTTGCCAGACCCGACCTGGTTTTGACAGGCAGAACACTTATGGGACACGCTTCGTCGAAAGACCAACAGTTAAACGACCACTATTTCGGTTCAATACCGGAACGGGTTTTAATGTTTATGCGTGAACTTGAATACGAAGCATACAAACTCGGCATACCACTAAAAACCAGACACAACGAAGTAGCACCCGGACAATTTGAACTTGCTCCAATTTTTGAGGAGGTAAACCTTGCCGTTGACCACAACCAGCTAATAATGATTATAATGAAAGAAATCGCAAAAAAATACAGATTGCGAGTTCTACTACACGAAAAACCTTTCAAAGGAATTAACGGATCGGGTAAACACAACAATTGGTCATTGATGACAGATACCGGCATTAACCTGTTGAAACCTGCAAAAACGACAAAAGGTAAACTAATGTTTTTATCTTTCTTGGTAAACATTATCAAAGCCGTTCACGATAATGCAGACCTGCTGCGTGCATCCATCCTCACACCCGAAAACTCTCACAGACTCGGTGCACACGAAGCCCCACCTGCAATTATCTCAATTTTTGTAGGTAATTATTTATCAAAAATATTAAACAAACTTGAAGATTGCGGCAAGAACACCCAAAATGACGGATTCGAACAATACATGAAATTGGAAGTAAGTAATATACCGGAAATACTTTTGGATAATACTGACCGTAACCGCACATCTCCATTTGCATTTACGGGAAACAGGTTTGAATTCCGTGCTGTCGGTTCTTCATCAAACTGTGCTTCACCTATGATTATACTTAACACGGCACTGGCTGCCCAATTGGATAAATTCTATCACGATGTTGAAAAAGCTATGTCAGAAGGAAAAAAACTTCAGGAAGCAGTTATAAGCATCCTTCAAGATTATATTTCCAAATCAAAAAACATACTGTTCGAAGGCAACAATTATTCCGAAGAATGGGTAAAGGAAGCAACAAAAAGAGGCTTAAGCAATATTTCCGACGTACCCGAATCCTTAAAATCTTTTATTGATAAAACAACAATAGAACTTTTTGATAAAACCAATGTACTGACCCCAAAAGAACTAACCGCCAGATATAATATATTACTCGAAAATTTTGTACTCAAAACTCAAATTGAAGCACGGGTATTGGGTGATTTGGCAATGAACCACATTATCCCTACGGCAGTAAAATACCAAAACATTTTGATGGATAATGTACACACAATGTCAAAAATTTTCGGTGAAGACGAATACAAAAAACATGTAGGAAACAGGATAGAAATAATAAAAGAAATATCAACACATGTAAATCAAATTAAAACATTGGTTTACTCAATGATAGAAGAACGAAAAAAAGCAAATTCCGAACAGGACCTACAGAAAAAAGCCACAATGTACTCGAAAAATGTTTTACCTTATTTCGACAAGATAAGAAAGCACGTTGACAAATTGGAGTTAATAATAGATGATGAACTATGGCCTTTACCAAAGTATAGGGAGCTGTTGTTTTTAAGATAGTTATAAACAGCTAACTCCAATTTTCCCGTTATGAATAAGTAGCATTTTTCGTTTTGCTCATCTAAACAAAAAACAATTTTTGTCATTGTAAAAAATTACTTTGACAAAAAAATACTACTTTTTTATTGCAGTTTAATTGATTTTGTATAATTTTAC
>JALWKH010000135.1 GCA_026996635.1 Bacteroidales bacterium
CAAATTTTAAAAATAGACGAAAAGGAAATCAGGTTTGATTACGATACTACACCACATATACATTTTAAATGTGAAAAATGCGGAGAGATATACGACATTCACACCAATATAGAATTTCACGACATAAAACAACTTGACGGTTTCACTGTAAATCAAACCGTACTGTTTATGAAAGGTGTTTGTGCCAAATGTAACGCAAAAGAGAAAAAGAATTAATTTCTGTCGTTTATCATTTCTCGGATAAACGGATTATTTTTGGCTTCTTCGCCAACTGTCGTTTCATAACCGTGACCTGCAAATATTATTGTTTCATCAGGCAGAGTTAATATTTTTTCCTTAATTGTTTTAATAAGAACATCCAAATCTCCACCGGGTAAGTCAGTCCTACCTATACTTCCTTGAAAAATAACATCACCCGTAAAAACAATTTCTTTTTCCGGCGAAAGTAAAGATATGCTCCCTGTGGTATGCCCGGGAGTTTCAAATACAATAAGTTTTGAATTACCGAAAGCTATCTCGTCTCCCTCTTGGATATATTTATCAGGCAAAGGTGAATCTTCAAAAGGGAATCCGTAAAAATCGGCTACAGAAGCAGCCAAACGGTAATTGTCCAACTCCTTCTCATTTGCCAAAATTTCGACATTGTATTTGTCTTTCAAAAACTTATTGCAGCAAATATGATCCAAATGCCCGTGTGTATTTACTATAGCAACCGGCTTTAAACCGTATTTCTCAATGTATTCAACAATACGTTTTTTTTCCGACTCTTTATTGCAACCCGGATCTATAATAAGAGTTTCCCTTGACTTTTCGTCATAAACCAGGTAAGTAATCTCCCTGAAATCGTTAAAAATAAACTTCTGTATTTTCATAATCTCCAAAAATAAAAAAGGGGCTTTAAAGCCCCTAAGTTAATTCTATTTTTGCAAAACAAACATCAAACTACTTCAAATGTGCTTCTATAATCTTCTTCAAATCTTCTTTTTGGTGTAAGCCGACAACTTTTTCAACAACTTTTCCATCCTTGAAAATAATCAGAGTAGGTATTCCCCTGATACCGTATTTCATTGCCACTTGCCTGTTTTTATCAACATCCAATTTTGCAAACTTAACATTTTTCATTTCTTTGGCAAGGTCTTCTACAATGGGGCCTTGAACACGACACGGTGCACACCAAGTTGCCCAAAAATCTACAACGGAAACACCTTTTTTTATAAATCCGTCAAAAGATTCCGAATTAAGAATTTCTACTTTTGCTTCTTTTTTGTCCTTAGGTCCGCCGGCATAAGCTACATAAGCAACGGTAACACCTGCCAATAATAAAAGTACTAATGCAATTTTCTTCATAACATTCAAATATTTATATAACTTAATTAGTGCAAAATTAAAAAAATTATTTATCCAAGTCTAATTTATCAACATCTATCTTCTTATCAGGCTCGTTATCCTTGTACTCGTCTCTGTGTTCATACAAGTAATTCAAATCCTTTACAAATCCTTCAATGTCCTCATCACTAAAACCTTTTTCTTGTGCGGCTTCTTCAAGAGTACCCCAAATAGGTTCTCCGCAAACTATACACCTGATGCCTTTCTCCATAAGATACTTAACGGACGCCGGCACCATTTCAATCAATTCTTCAATAGTGGTGTCTTTTGTAATAACTTGTTCTGCCATTTTTTATTGCTTTTTAGAATGAGTTAATTATATCCACAAAATCATTTGCTTTCAGAGACGCTCCGCCAATAAGACCTCCGTCTATATCAGGCTGGGCAAAAAGTTCTTTTGCATTCCCGGGTTTTACACTACCGCCATACAACACAGGAACTTCATTTGCAATATCCGTACCAAATTTGTCCGCAAGTAATTTCCTTATATGGGCGTGTATTTCTTGTGCTTGATCAGGTGTAGCAGTTTTTCCCGTCCCTATAGCCCAAACAGGCTCATAAGCAATTACAAGTTTTTTTACATCATCTACACTTAATGACAATATTGTGTTTTTAAGCTGGTTTTCAACAACTTCAAATTGCTTGCCTGCTTCCCTTTCTTCCAACTTTTCACCAATGCAGAAGATAGGTATTAAATCATTTTCCAAGGCAAGTTTAAGTTTCTTTGACAAAATTTCATCATTTTCTCCGAAATATTGTCTTCTTTCGGAGTGACCGATTATTACATACTCAGATCCTGTACTTGCTATCATTGCTGCAGATACTTCACCTGTGTAAGCACCTTCGGCTTCAGAAGCACAATTTTGTGCACCAACTTTTATTTTTGTCCTGTCAATTACATCAGCCACATTATGAATAAAAGGAAACGGCGGTATCAAAACAACCGTAACATCACCGGGATTTCTTTCTGATAGCAAAGCATCTACCTCTCCGGCTAACCTTATTGCACTTTCCAATAAGGTGTTCATTTTCCAGTTACCTGCTACTATTTTTCTGTTCATTTGTTTCAAAGTTTAATTCTCGGATCCAGATATACATAAATTATATCCACCAAGATATTTACAACCACAAAGATAATTGATATTGTAATAACAATACCCGTTACAAGCGGAAAATCAAGATTGTTCAGAGCATCAACCACAACATAGCCCAGTCCCTTCCAACCAAATATATACTCAACAAAAACAACTCCCGCCAACAAGGAAGCAAACCAACCCGACACTGCCGTTACTACCGGATTTAACGAATTCATAAGTGCGTGTTTGGTAAGCACTCTAAAAAAACTCAAACCTTTGGCATAAGCGGTACGGACAAAATCTTGCGAAAGTGTTTCCAACAAACTGTTGCGGGTAAGTTGGGTAATCACCGTAACAGGTCTGATAGCCAGTGTAGCGGCAGGTAGAATAAGATTCTGCAACGCCAAAACCTGTCCCCTGCCGAAATCATCAATTTCATATAAGTTTCCCGTAAGATTCAATCCCGTATAATCGTGTAACAAATACGCAAAAACCCAACCAATGATTATTGCCGCAAAAAACGACGGCAGTGCCATACCCAATGAAGTAAATACCAAAATTAACTTATCCAAAACGCTGTCCTTGAAAATTGCTGCAATAATTCCGAAAAACAACCCCAAAATTGTAGCTATCACAATTGCGGCAACAGCCAATACAAGTGTATTGAGATATGTTTCGCTTATTATTGTGGTTACTTTTTTCTTGGTTTGGTATGATCGTCTAAAGTACGGATATTTCAACACAACTGCCCACTCTCCAACCTTAAACAAAACTTTGTATGGTTTATACTTTTCTTGCGACAAATAAAAAATCGACTTCTCGTCTTTGGTAGTATAAAACGAAAGCGGCGATATATCGTTCAAATAAGAAAGGTATTGCTTGTAAACAGGTTCGTCCAAATGCAAATCTTGCTTAACCATTGCAATAGACAACGAATCGGTGTGTTGCCCCAACACCATGCGTGCAGGGTCGTTCGGCACTACATTGAAAATCAAAAACAGCAGGGAAATTACACCCCATACTACCAAAATTGAATACAATATTTTTTTTACAATGTATCCGAACATGATTTAAAAATTAAATTACCTGAAGCATAATCAGGCTTTTCCAAATTTACTTTAAAAGGATTGGTACAACAATAAATATTTCCAAAATTAAAAATATGCGCTTCCAAAATATCTCTAGGAGCTACAAAAATATCCCCCGTTTCATAAGAATAAACATAACAATTGGCACAGTCCAAATTTTCCGTATGAATATATGAATATCCGATAGAATAAATATAATTGTTCCAGCAAGTACCCTTTACATAGTAATCACCCGACGAGGGATTTATTTTTAAATAAAAATTAGTAACATCAATATCAATATCCAATGTCGCTAAGTGGGACTGCGTAAAATTCAATAAAAAAACATCATTTTTTATCTTCCCCTTAGATTTTATATCGCATTCACGATATGCAATTATCGAATCCAAGCGTGTGAAATGTATTTCCGCTTTAGGTCTTTCTTTTTCATAATCCCTCACCCATAAACATTTGTTTTCGTCTTTTATATCCAATATGCCGGCATTGTTTACTGCACTTATTTTTGGCAACAAATTCTCACCACCTCGAAACAAAACATAATTTTGGGAATCCTGCACCAAAGTAATATTGAAATAGCTTTTTATTTGAAGAATGGAAAAATCACCGGTACTTACTGTTTTTGTAGTAATATCACCCGTAGATTTAAGACAATCCCATTTTAATTCCTTGCTACAAGAAAAGAAAACAAATAATGCAAAAAGTATAAAAGAAAACTTTTTCATCAGCATCGTTAAATTCACTGCAAAAATAAGGAAAAGTTTTAAAAGAGTGGAAGTAAAATGAAGAGAGGTAGCGAGCGGACTCGAACCGCTGTACGAGGTTTTGCAGACCTCTGCCTAGCCACTCGGCCACGCTACCTTGTCAAAGACCTTAGAGGTTAATACAAAAAAACGGTAAAATCCCTTCATTTTACCGTTCCCTTGTTCCTCTTTGTGATTGGGCCGGGATTCGAACCCGGGACCCTCTGCTTAAAAGGCAGATGCTCTACCGGCTGAGCTACCCAACCATCCGTTTTGTTATGAAAAAGCTTCAGAGCTTGTTTAATCGTCAATTGCGGTTGCAAAAGTAATACTCTTTTTTTATATGGCAATAGCTTTTAACACATTTTTTCTTCCTTCTGATTGCAACACAATTATAATATTTTGATTTTTAAGAAATAAACAACAAATATTTTTTTATCCTAGTATAACAATTTTGATATTTCTTCCGCTTTTTCTGTCTGATCAGTCATTTGATAAGCCTTCATAAGCATATTAAGCAACCTTTGATTCTTTGGCTGTAGTTTTCTTGCTTGTTCCAAATACTCTATTGATTTTTTGAAAGCTGCTTGAAATGCTTCCCGGTCTTCATAATTATTCTTGTAAAGTTTAACCCCTTGATTGAAATAAGTAACACCGATGTTGTACAAAATCCTATACTTATTATTATCAGAATGTACCGCTGCCAAAGCTTTTTTATAGTATTCTGCAGCTTTGTCTGTATATTCATTAGCGGAATTTACATATCCGTTATCGTACATAGTTCGGGCTATTCCCCTGTAGCTTTGAGCAATTACACTAAGCAACTTCGGGTCGGAAATATTATCTCCAAGTTTTTTCATAAATTTAATAAGATCGTCTGTTTTTTTATACTTATTCAACAAGGCAATGGTATTTATCAAAATATCTTTATTTTCCGGCCAAATTTCGTTAGCTCGAATCATTATGTCAATTGCACCTTTTACATCTCCTTTTTTTTCTAATAATTCCGAATAGTAATTATATGCCAATGGACTTGAATTTTGCTTTTCCACCCCCGTAGGATTGGACGGATTAACTATTTTCTTGAAAAATTGTTCGGCTTTATCATACTTACCTAAACGATACAAAGCATAAGCATAATAATAATATGCTTTGTTAGGTTTTATCTTATATTTTGATACAATAAAATCTTTGTCAGTGCCCAAACTTTCAAATGCATCGAAAAACAAATCGAAATAATATGCCGCATTTTCAAAGTATTTTTTTGCCTCTTCTTCATTCTTTGTTTGCACCGCCTGATTATATGCAACAATAGCTTTGTTGTACAATAGTGGAGTCAAATCAAAAAATACATTCAAAATCTCACTGTAAAAAACTTTATCTTTATCCAGTTCCTTTGCTTTTTTTATTGCCGTCAATGCAGTCTTTGCCGGCTCTGAAACTTGAGAAGAAAAAACTTGAGACTTGGAAATCTCCGTATAAACATAACCTTTAAGATACCAACTGGATGCCTTTGAAGAA
>JALWKH010000136.1 GCA_026996635.1 Bacteroidales bacterium
CCACGAGCCTATAGAAATTCAAGTCACAGAAGAAATTAAACAATATGTTTTGTTCAAAGATTCTATTCTATTGCAACAATTAAGGATATTTCCTTTTGTCCAGCTATTCCTCATTATTGTTTTCATCGGCTTAAGTTATTATGCATTCAGCACTACTCGCAGAGCAGAACAAAACAGGGTGTGGGTAGGTCTGTCAAAAGAAACGGCACATCAACTCGGCACACCGATTTTTTCATTGCGTGGCTGGGTAGATTTATTAAAAACCGAACCTAACATAGATCAATACGTAGTTTCGGAGCTTGAAAAAGATGTTTACAGACTCCAACTGATTGCAGAAAGATTCTCAAAAGTAGGGTCTTTACCGGAACTTAAACCGCTAAATATGGTTGAAGTGGTTTCCCGTTCGGTTGATTATATGAAACCACGTGCAGCAAAAAATGTTGATATTGAAATAAAAAGCTCCGCAAATAAAATTTATGCACCTGTAAACGAAACACTTTTTTCGTGGGTATTGGAAAATCTTCTGAAAAACTCCATTGATGCAATGACATCTTCGGGGAAAATCACAATTTTTGTTACCAAACACAAAGACAAAGTTTTTATAGATGTAACGGACACAGGCAAGGGAATCCCCAAAAACAAACACAAAACCATCTTTAAACCCGGATATTCCACAAAAGCACGAGGCTGGGGACTGGGGCTCTCTCTTGCAAAACGCATTATTGAAGAATATCACAACGGGAAAATATTTGTAAAAGAATCCGAACCGGGCAAAGGAACAACAATTCGCATTGTTTTAAAAGCGGCAAAAAATCAGAATAACGAAAACGGCTGATTTCTAGAACTGTCTTGTTTTGTAAACTTCTTTTAAATTTTTAATGTTCAAATGGAAAACAGAAATAAACTCAAAACCCTGATACCGCTTGAGTTGCTAGAAGAGGAAGCTGTAAAACAAATTGAAAACAACCTAAAAGTACCGTTTTTGAAAAAACTTGTGATTTTGCCAGATTGCCATTCGGGATATGATTTACCGGTAGGTGCTGCAGCACTGCTCGAAGGCTATGTTTCGCCTTCTTATGTGGGAGTTGATATAGGCTGCGGTATGTGTACGGTAAAAACACCAATTATTGCAGACGACCTTACGGAAAAAGAAAAAAAGAATATTTTCAATCTGGTTTACGAAAAAATACCTGTCGGATTCGAAAGACGGAAAACTCCACTGCATTATCAAAAATTTTATTCGGTCTCGGGCGACAAAAACCTTGAAAAAGAAGCAAACAAAATCATAAATATTTCATTGGGAACACTTGGCGGAGGTAATCACTTTATAGAATTCGGCAAGTCACAAAAAAACGGTCATCTTTACATAACAATCCATTCAGGTTCACGGCATTTAGGTAAACTTATAGCCGACTTTTATGTAAAACAAGGCAGGTTTTTAGCTATAGACAGCGAAGACGGCCTTAACTACTGGGAAGATATGACCTTTGCCATTGAATACGCCCTAACTAACAGAAAAACAATGATGGAAATTATACTTAAAGAAATCTTAAACCTGTCCGAAGCTGAATACAATGAAACAATGAAAACTTTTGTAAATGAAAGCCACAACTTCGCCGAGAAAACGGAAGAAGGCATTTTGCACAGGAAAGGTGCCACCTCGGCTTACAAAGGTCAAATAGGTATTATTCCCGCCAATATGCGTGACGGCGTTTACATTACGGAGGGATTGGGCAATTGGGAATATCTTTCGTCGGCTTCACACGGTGCAGGCAGAAAAATGTCACGCCGGCAAGCCAAACGGAAAATAACACGCCAAGAATTTGAAGAAGCAATGAAGGGTATAATAGCACTTACTTCCAAAAAAATTATCGATGAAGCTCCAATGGCTTACAAAGACATAGATTTGGTTATTAAATACCAGGAAGGCAAAGTCATTAAAGTTATCGATAAACTTTATCCGGTGATAAATATAAAAGGTTAAAATTGTAATATTTCTTAAAAAAATATGAAATTGTGCTTAATTTATTTTGCCGGTAAAAAAAATTAAACTTATTTTTGCAGGTAGTTAAACAAAAAAACTAAAAGGCTATGAAAAAAATTATTTTATTGTTTGCATTTGCCGGAATGATTTTCGGAGCAAATGCCCAAAAAATTGACGGTGTATCCGGTAAGAATGTAAAAAATCTAAAATTGGCACCAACAACAACAAAAGCAACTTGTGACACATTGAATCCTGTAGAAGGTGATTCTTTAACCATTTATATCACCAATCAAGGTTACTTATTTGGGGTAAATGAATACGGAACAGAAAGTAGTGGAGAATTTTTCACCTACACAGGTACAGGGACACAATTAGGTGAAATGTATGTATATTTCTATCCTGCTTACAATAGTGGTAACAATGGGAATATTACATTTAATGTGTATGAACCGTTAAACGACACAACACCCGGTAGCTTATTAGCTACACAACAACTTCCTATTTCACAAATAGTAGCAGATGTAGACAGTGGCTATATGACACATGTTATTTTTGATACACCTGCTTCTATCAGTGGAAACTTTATTATCACAATTGACAATCCGACCAATGGAGATACTATCTCAATAGTATCTAACCAAGATGGTAATTCAACTCCTCCAGATGAAGCTTTAATTAAATACAATGGTTCTTGGTATTCTGCAAAAGGATTAACTGGATTAAATGTTTCGTTAGCTATTTTCCCGATTATATGTGAAGAAACAACAGCAGCTGACAATGCTGAACTTACAAACGTAGTTATTTATCCTACATTAACAAATGGTAAAGTTCTCTTCGGCGGTGTTAAAAATGCTACTGTTGAAGTTTATGATGTAACAGGTAACAAAGTTGCTGAATTCCACAATGTAACACGCAACATAAACATTGCTAACCTCAACAACGGTATTTACATTTTGAAAGTATCCGATAACGGAAAAGTATTGAACAAGAAAATTGTTCTGCAAAAATAATTTCAAGTAAATCTTGTTAACTTTAAGGGTGGCTTTTTGCCGCCCTTTTTTATTTTTATGCTTATGACTCCATCTGCAACAGGACTTTACATACATGTACCTTTCTGCAAATCAAAATGCCCGTATTGCGATTTTTATTCTACCGTAAAATTAAACTACACCGATAAATTCTTATCAGCTTTGCTAAAAGAAATGGAGCTAAAGAAAAACCTTCTCGGTACAAGCCGGCTAACTTCCGTTTATTTCGGTGGCGGCACTCCTTCGATACTTACGGGCAGACAATTGACTACAATCTTTGAAACAATAAACAAATACTTTACAATCTCTGCAGACGCAGAAATTACGTTTGAAGTAAATCCCGAGAATGTTACCAAAGAAAACGCAAAACTCTGGAAATCACTTGGTATTAACAGGATAAGCATAGGCACACAATCTTTTGACGATTATGTTTTAAAATTTCTCGGCAGAAGACATTCCGCAGCGGAAAACATAGAAGCTCTAAATCTTTTGACTGAAGTAGGTTTTACAAATATCTCGGCAGACATTATTTACGGTATTCCGGGCTTTGATATTAAAAGCATTGAAAAATCACTGGAAACACTTATAAATCACAGCATCAAACACATATCAGCTTATCATTTGAGCATTGAACCGAACACGGTTTTCGGCGTACTACACAAAAAAAACAAACTCAAAACACTTCCCGATGACGACAGCCTAAAACAATACCTATTCGTTTGCAACACACTTAAAACCAACGGATACAACCACTATGAAATATCCAATTTCTCATTGAAAGGTTTTGAATCAAGACACAATTCAGGCTATTGGTTCGGAATGAAATATATCGGAGTCGGTCCTTCCGCCCATTCTTACACAGGTGATAAAAGATTATGGAATAATGCCAATGTTTACAAATACATCAAAAGCATAGAGACAGGTCAAAACGACTTTTTCGAAGAAGAAACACTTACAACAAAAGACAAATTCAACGATTATGTAATAACTTCCTTAAGAACTTCAGAAGGGCTGTCTTTATCCCGGGTAAAAAATGATTTCGGCAACCGATACCACACACATATAATAAATACATTAAAAAAATATGAAGACTTACCCGAACTCCTAATTTTAGACAATGATAAAATAATCCTGACCGACAAAGGCTTGTTCGTTTCCGACGGAATTATGGCTGATTTTATGATTTAAGCACGAGATAATACAATTTTAAGTTATTTTTGCAGCCTAAACTAAATATCGCATTTAATAAAATCATAATCACCCACCTTTTTTCCACCCTCAAGGGAGGAAATTTTGCTTCTCCCCTTGAGAGCCTGCACTGAACAGGTTTCAGTGGGAGATACAGAGGGGTGACAAGAAAAATAAACCTAAAAAATAAATTTATCTTAATGTCTTAATGTTTTAAAACACAAAACATTATAAATAAAAAACAGACTTATGAAAACAGCCAAAGTTTTATTGATTTACACAGGTGGAACAATAGGTATGATGACAGATCCTGCTACCGGCGCTTTGAAACCGTTTGATTTTGCCAACATTCTAAAGTATATACCCGACCTTAAGCAATTCGATATAAAAATAGACTTTGTATCTTTTGACAAACCCGTCGATTCATCTGATATAAACATTCCTGATTGGATAAATCTCGTAAAAATTATTCAAAAAAAATACAACTCATACGACGGCTTTGTAATATTGCACGGCACTGATACAATGTCTTTCACGGGTTCAGCTCTCAGTTTTATGATTCAAAACATTAATAAGCCCGTTATTCTCACAGGGTCACAACTACCCATCGGAATGATTCGCACCGATGGAAAAGAAAACCTTATTACTTCCATACAGATTGCAGCAGATAGGTTTGAGAACGGTAAAGCAAAAGTGCCCGAAGTGTGCATTTACTTTGATGCCAAACTATACCGCGCCAACAGGACGACAAAACACAATGCCAACTATTTTGATGCATTCATCAGCCCGAATTATCCGTATTTGGCGGAAGCAGGCATAGACATTACTTACAATTTTAAACACATTTATTACCAACAATTGGACAGGTTACCCGCATTCTACAAGCAAATGGACAAAAATGTCGCCATCTTGAAACTGTTTCCGGGTATGAGTGAAGAATATGTAAGCAGCATCACGGAAATAAAAGGTCTTAAGGGATTGATTCTTGAAACTTATGGTGCTGGCAATGCGTCTTCGGAAAAGTGGTTCATCGACAAAATAAAAAACGCCATCGACAAAGGCATAATTGTGTACAATGTAACCCAATGCAGCGTAGGCAAAGTTGATATGGACAGATACGAAAACGGCAAAAAACTAAAAGAAATTGGTGTGGTAAGCGGATACGACATAACCACGGAAGCAGCACTCACCAAACTAATGTTTTTGCTCGGCACGGGAATGGATACACAATCTATAAAAGAAACTCTCGAGAAAAATATAGCAGGGGAAATAAGTGTATAATTCAAAAAAAGGCTGCCCGAAAGCAGCCTTTTTATTTATGCAAAACCTGAAATTAACTGTTTACCCAATCTTCAAGATATGAAAATCTTTCTGTCAATTTTCCGTTTTTCACAATAGTTGCCCTTTCTATAATACCGTCTTTGTCTTCACCCGCCAGCGACGGAATAACTTTTTCCAACATAGCCTCACCAAATGACATAGAAGCATCACGCGGCAACTCACCCGGCAAGTTATCTACTGCCATTACCGTAATATTCTTGTCGGAAGAGAACGCA
>JALWKH010000137.1 GCA_026996635.1 Bacteroidales bacterium
AAATGGTGAAAATATAAAAAGGAAAAAATATGATACAAAGTAAGATAAAATCCCTTCCGCCTTCTTTTTTTAGCTACCTTTGTGCCCGATTTTTAAAAATATAATATATTGAATTTTAACGAAATGGGCTTGTCGCCCAAACTATTGAAAGGGGTTGAGGAGCTTGGGTTTACGAATCCGACACCAATCCAAAAAGAGGTCATTCCGGTTGTTTTAAACTCACAAGAAGACATAGTAGGACTTGCACAAACAGGAACAGGTAAAACGGCAGCTTTCGGATTACCGCTGATTGAACAAATCGACACGCACGACAAATCTATACAAGCATTGATACTTGCTCCAACGCGGGAGTTGGCTATTCAGATTGCAAAAGACTTGCAAGCATACTCAAAGTTTATTGACGGTCTCAAAGTTGTTCCCGTTTACGGCGGGGCAAGCATCGAAACGCAAATCAGGGCTATAAAAAAAGGTGTTCATATAATTGTTGCCACGCCCGGCCGTATGCTTGACCTGATAAAGCGTAAAGTTGCGGACATTACAAACATAAAAACCGTTGTGCTGGACGAGGCGGACGAAATGCTTAATATGGGCTTTCGTGACGAGTTGAACGGAATCCTTGAAAATACGCCGAAGGAGAAAAGAACGCTTTTGTTTTCCGCAACTATGCCGCGGGAAGTTGCACAAATTGCCAAAACATTTATGAACAATCCCGTGGAAATTACCGTTGGGCAAAAAAACTCGGGAGCTGAAAATGTAAAGCATATTTATTATCAAGTGCATGCACGAGACAGGTATTTGGCACTCAAGCGTATAGTGGATTTCAACCCCGACATTTACGGAATAGTTTTTTGCCGTACGCGATCCGAAACCAAAGATGTAGCCGATAAGCTTATCAAAGACGGATACAATGCCGACGCACTTCACGGCGATTTGTCACAGGCACAGCGCGACCATGTAATGAAGCGTTTCAGAAACAAAGCCTTACAAATATTTGTAGCTACCGATGTGGCGGCACGGGGCATTGATGTTGATGATATTACACACATAATAAATTACAATTTGCCCGAAGACCTTGAAGTTTACACACACAGAAGCGGACGTACGGGGCGTGCCGGCAAATCAGGTGTTTCAATTGCTATTGTAAATTATCGCGAAAAGAGCAGGATACCGCAAATAGAAAGAATTATCCGCAAGAAATTCGAAAAACTGCCTGTGCCAAACGGCAAAGAAATTTGCGAAAAGCAGCTTTTAAGTATGATTGACCGTATGAAAACCGTGAAGGTTGATGAAGAACAAATAGCACCGTTTATGGATGCGGTTAACGAAAAGTTGCAGGATTTGACTAAAGAAGAAATTATCAAGCGGTTTGTCTCGGTTGAGTTCAACAGGTTTTTGGAGTATTACAAGAATGCACCTGACTTGAACAAAAAAGCGGAAAGCGAAAAAACAAGCAGCGAAAGAAAACCAAGTGGCAGACGAAGAAGAGGAGAGCCGGGTTTTACTCGATTCTACATTAACATTGGCAGAAAAGACGGAATAAATCCGAAAAACATTATCGGAATGATAAATGATTACGCCCGCGACCGTGATATAAACATCGGTGCAATAGACATAAAAGACAGTTTTTCTTTCTTTGAAGCAGGCGAAAAATATACTGATAAACTGCTCAAAGCTTTTAAGAATGCAAAATTCAAAGGGCGCAAGCTCAGGGTGGAAGTAACCGAAGACCGTCCGTCCGGCAGATCTGACAGGCCACGAAAAAGGAGTAAAAAGAGAAGATAGGTATTAGTTGTTAGTTGTTAATTGTTAATTGTTAATTGTTAATGATTATCCCGGGTATTTGCTTTTTGTACTGTTAAGCAGTCGTTCCGAACAAAGTCATTTTGAATTTGTTATCTCACAAACTGTGTCTTCAATGTCGGTTGATGTTGCTTTTTCATAGTGTGGATATACAAAAAAGTACTGAAAAACAATGTGTCATATGCAATTATTTGTAAAAAAAGAAAAGATTACATTGCAACGGTCTTAAATGAAGCATTATAATGAAACAACCAATTATAAACTTTATCGGCTGTAATATCTTGTTTCTCGGTAAATATTAAAATCATCTTTTGTAATATTCTATTTCAATATTTTTCCTTTTACAATTGTTAATAACTGTTTCTGCTTCTTTATTGCTGGAAGACCATATTTGCTTTGCAAATCCTAATGAGAAATAGTTTTTGTGATTTACAAAAGTCCAAGCAGTTCGGCGGTGGCATTCAAGATAACTGTCCGTTAAAAAGATTTCATTTCTGTTTTTTTGTATTTGCGTAGAAATAGCAGGATCCGGTTTTTTTGTGATAATATAATAATCTCCTATTATTTGCCCGTAGTTTAAACCGTAATCATATCCTTTTACATTAGGACAATTATTATCCGCTAACCTGCTTGCTAATTCTGCAAATGAAATAGCATCAAAATTACCTTTTATTACTTCGGATTTTAATGTGTCAATAAAAAAATTCCTACACCAAGCAAAATTATGTAATACGACTACCCATATAGCAAATAATCCTTCTTTACCTACGGTATATTCCGATATTTTATTCTTTTCATAAAGAGCAACTATTTTATATAAATCTATTGAATCCTGTGTTATTATTTTCTGACGGTAAGGAGATTGATAAAAATTATTACCATATTGTTTGTGGGCAATATTTCTTACTTTTTGGTCATCATTTAAGATTGATTCCAATGTTTTTCGCAACGAATCATCTCTTTTATGAAAATTTCTTTCAATTGCTTTACAATAATTTTCATATCCGGCTATTTTTTTAAACAAAAGAAACGATGATTTGCGGGAATCCTCATTTATTATTTTAGAGATTGAATCATTCTCAATCTCTTGTAACAATACTAAATACCGGACTAATTTAATACTGTCAGTAACTATTTTATTATCAATAAGACAATTGATAGCATTTACCAAATCCCTTTCAAATGGATATTTCTTATATTCAAATGCTTTTGAGTAATATCGATTTGCTTCCGGTATGGAATCCTTTGTAATTAATTCTTCTGCCCTCATTATGTTTTTATAATACAGAGGGATATTGTCGTTTTGTGATTTTACGGTAAATGTTATCACAAAGAGAAAAAATGAAAATAATAATGTAATTTTTTTCAAAGTGTTTAATTTTTACAAATAGGGGCTGTCTAAAAAAGGCTGCCGACAGAGGCAGCCTTTTTATTTAGTGTGCTTATTCGGAATTAGATTTTTGAATTAACTATTTCCAAAATTTCTTTTTCCATTTCTTCGGCTTTCTTTTCGATTTCGGCTGCTTCTTTCATTATTTTATCGAGCCATTCTTTGTCGTCAAGGCCTGAAGCATTAATTTTCACATTGAGATAAGCACCTTTTACTGCCGACCTTGCAGCAAGTGCACCTACACCTGCATCCGAAACGGAGTTAGGATTGCCTATTTCAGCCATTGCTTTGATTACATCCATGCTTTCGTATGCCGTTTTCATTACTTTGAACGGAATTTCAATTGCAAACTTTGTGGCTTCTTGAATAGCTTTTTTTCTTGCTTCTTTTTCTTCTTCCGTGCCTTTGGGCAGTTTGAAGGCTTCCATTATTTTGTTAAAAGCGTTGGTGTCTTCATCTATCAAGCGCAATAATTCAACATATTTTTCTTTTCCTTTTTCAGCCCAGTTGGAAAATTCTTCCCATCTGTCGTCCCAACCTCTTTTGTGTGATGACAAGTTGGCAACCATCGTGGCGAGTGCAGCACCAAGCGCACCCATATATGCAGATACCGAACCACCACCCGGAGCAGGAGCTTCGGAAGCTGTAGTTTCGGTAAAACCTTTTACGGTAAGGTCAACCAATTTCTTTTTGCCGGCATTTTCTTTTTCTTCAAGCACATATTCAATTATTTTTTCTTTCGGGTCAAAAGGCTTAAGTTCATCAAGCCCCATTGATTTAACGGCAATTTTTATAATTTCTTCGTCTGGCACACCCAATGACCTTTGTTGTTTGCGGAGGTAGTGTTTTCCTGCATCGAGCATTGCTTGTAGAGGAATCAATCCTACCAATTCGCTGCCTGTAACCCTTACGCCCCTTTCTCTTGCTTTTTTGTCCACTTCGTCAAAAGCAACATGCACGGGAGTAATGCTGATATCCGTTAAATTCATTGAAATTTGTGCAATGCCGTATTCTTCTATGTACCAGCCAATTGCTTTTACAGCTTTCAATGTGCCGGGGATTCTTACGGGGTTGCCGTTTTCGTCTTTGACGATTTTTCCGGTAAGCGGATTACCTTCCCTTTTTACACGGCCTGCTTCCCTTACATCAAAAGCAATGGCATTGGCACGGCGGGTAGATGTTGTGTTGAGGTTTACATTAAATGCCACCAGGAAGTTTCTGGCACCTACTGCGGTAGCGCCTGTTTTGGCTACGTGGTCATTCCATTCTGCCGGACCGAAATCGGGTTTCCAGTGCGGGTCTTTTAATTTTTCGGGGAGAGCTTCATATTCGCCCGACCTTACGGTTGCAAGGTTTCTTCTTTCTTCGGTAAAAGCGGCGTTTTCGTAACAATATGTCGGAATGTTGAGTTCTTCGCCAATTCTTTTAGCAAGTTTCCTTGCATATTCGGCTGCTTCTTCCATTGTAATCCCTGCTACGGGAACCAACGGACATACATCAGTAGCACCCATACGCGGATGTTCGCCTTTGTGTCCGCGCATATCCAAAACTTCCGCAGCTTTTTTTACCGCCTGAAATGCTGCTTCAACAACTGCATCAGGGTCGCCTGCAAAAGTTACCACTGTCCTGTTTGTAGCTTTACCCGGGTCAACATCAAGAAGGTAAACGCCGTCTATTTTTTCAACTTCGTCGGTAATTTGTTTTATTTTGCTCATATCGCGGCCTTCGCTGAAATTAGGCACGCATTCCAAAATTCTTTTCATCATAATTATTTGGTTTTCGTTTTGTTTCATTGCAAAAATACAATAAAAAGTTGAAGTATTCTGTTGAATAAAAAATTTGGCATTTTGAAATTTTGTCACTTTGGTATGACAAGCCGTAATAGGCATAAATTTTGTTAAAGCTAACTGCCAAAAACGAAAATGGAAATGGGACTGATTCATATCAACTCTCACGATGAACTGACACAAAATCTTGACAAAAAGGACGATGTGTATTTGTTGCTTTACAAGGAAGGAAGTGATTTGAGCGAGTGCGCAAAGAAAAATATTGAAAAGGCTGACGAATCAATAGATGACGACAAAAAGAATTATTTGTTGCTGGCGGCGAATGTTAAGGAAGTAAGGGATATTCATCCGAATTACGGCATTAAAACCGTACCGATGTTATTGCATTTCCAAAAAGGTAAGTTTACAAAAACCGTTGCAGGCTGCAACAATCCCGAGTATTACAATAACATTTTTGCCAATATTTCACTTTCGGCAGGAAGAAACGACGAAACCAAAAAGGTGCCGCGGGTTACGGTATATACCACACCGTCTTGCCCTTGGTGCAACAAGTTGAAACAATACTTGAGGGAAAACAACATACCTTTCCGAGACATTGATGTGTCGAAAGATACCAATGCCGCTCAAGAAATGGTAAAACGCACCGGTCAGCAAGGAGTGCCGCAAGCTGAAATAAACGGACAATGGATAATCGGTTTTGATAAACCGAAAATAGATAAATTATTAGGTTTAACCGTAAAATAAAAATAGGAGGGTAAAGTTATGAAAGAAATATTGCCTGTAAATCAAAATGTTTTGATCGAAATCGAAGAAGAAAAAGAAAAGAAAACCGAAAGCGGAATAATAATTCCAGACACAGCTTCAACGGAAAAACCAACTATGGGTAAAGTTGTGGCTATGGCAAATATCGAAAATCCCGAATTTTCTGTGGGAGATACAGTTATTTACAAAAAATATTCGGGAACTGAAATTGAACTTGACAACAAAAAATATTTGGTAATACAATATTCTGACATTTTGGCAAAAGTTAACGAAACTGAAGAAATTTAATTTTAAATTATAATTTTTGTGTAAATGCCCCGCATCAAAGTAAGGTGCGGGTTTTTTATTTGATTTTGGAAAAACTTTTCATCGTTCCCGTCGATTGTTTTGTGTGATAGAGCTTAAGTCACTCACCTTAATACTCTCATGAAATGTAGAGATTCTGAAACAAAAGAGATACCGAAATATTTAGATTTTGAAACAAGTTCAAAATGACGTTATTCTGTATGACGTGGTTCAGAATGACATGATTTGGGACAGGCTATCAAGGGAGGAAACAGAGCTTCTCCCCTTGAGGGGAGATACAGAGGGGTGAAAAAATCATACTGTATTTCAATTCATTGCCGACCGAAAAAAATTAAAGTGATATGACTAGTCATAATATTTTCTGTTTAATTCAGCTTTAACCACAGCAACTTTTCTTGGTTTAAATCACAATGCTTGATGTAGATTATTTTTATTTGCATGGAAACATTTTTCACAAAAAATGTTTCCTATGTGAAAAAGTGTGTATATTTGCAGTATGGATAAAGAGCAAGAAATATTGGAAAAAACCTTTAAGTTGTTTTGTCGTTACGGCATTAAGAGTCTCACTATGAGTGATATTGCCTCCAACTTGCATATCTCCAAAAAGACTCTTTACAAGTATGTTTCCGATAAGCACGATTTGGTAAAGAATGTTTTTTTGAATTTGGAACATCATCATAAGTTCATAAATACTTCCCTACTGAACGGTAATGCCATTGAGCAATTTTATCAAGTGTCCCGCAAAGTGATGGGAATGATTAAGCAAACGAATATGCATATGCTCTTTGACCTGAAAAAATATTACCCTGATGTTTATGAAGAAATTCAAGTAAGAAGGCAAAAGGCTATTGTGAAGAATGTATCTGAAAACATTAAAGCTGGTCAAAAAGATGGCTTGTACCGCAAAGAAATAAATCCCGAATTGGTTGGAGAGTTGTATTTTCTAAAAACCAATGCTTTGATAGACAGCGATTTTGTTAATTCGGGGAAATACACACTGAAAGAAATTTTCGTGGAATTGTTCAAATATCACATTCTTGGTATTTGTACCGAAAAGGGAAGGAAATTTTTAGAAAACTTTAAAATTTTTGAAGACGATGAAGTTTAAATTTTTCATATTAATGGTTTATTTGTTGGCATCTGTAATTGCTTTTTCGCAAGAAACCGATACAGTTTACACCTTGTCTTTGGAACAAGCCCAACAACTCGCTTTGCAGCGGAATAAGACCGTGCTAAATTCGGAATTGGACATTATTAAGGCAAAAAAGAAAATTTGGGAAACCACTGCAATAGGACTACCGCAAGTAAACGGCAGTATCTCACACAATTACAACATAGATTTACCTGTAACTCTTATGCCGGCACGGATTTTCAATCCGCAAGCGCCACCCGGAACATATATGGAAATGAGATTCGGAACGGAGCACAATACAAAAGCCGGGCTTACCGTATCGCAATTGATTTTCAGCGGACAATATTTGGTCGGCTTGCAAACTACAAAGGTTTTTAAGCAACTTGCCGAAACCAAAAGCAAGCAAACCCAAAGGGATATAAAATATTCCGTAGCCCAAACTTATTACCTTGTGCTTATTACTGCCGAAAACAAAAAGATTATTGACAGCAATTATGTATTTGTGAAAAAACTGTATGAAGACACCAAGAAAATGTATGAAGCGGGATTTACCGATGAAGCTACCCTCAAACAAATGGAACTTAACAAGACTAATTTGGAAAATGCTCTGAACACGGTTGCCCGCCAGTATGAAGTGGCTAAAAACCTTCTCAAATTTCAAATAGGTCTGGACTTAAGTTCAAAAATAGTGCTTACAGGCAGCCTAAATGATATGGATAATGAGCCCGATCAGGCAAACAAACTGATAAACAGCGAAATTGACCCGGAGCAGACTTTGGATTATCAACTTGTGGAGACACAAGAAAAGTTGCAACAGTTAGCGGTAAAGAATGAAAAAGCGACTCTGCTGCCTACCGTTTCTGCTTTTTACAACCACCAAGAAAGTATGATGGGCGACGAAATAAAGTGGTTTGACGAAGACGGCAAATGGTATAAAGCCAACATTGTCGGGTTCAACATCAATATTCCCATTTTCGGCAGCGGACAAAAACTTGCCAAAATTTCGCAGGCAAAAATCGAATTGGAAAAAACAAGAAACCAAAAGTGGATGATGAAGCAAAACCTTACTTTGCAAATTTTACAGGCAAAAGTAAAACTCCAAAACGCCCTTGAAAAATACACTTCGCAAAAGCAAAACAAAGAACTTGCCCAATTCATTTACAACAACACCAAGCAAAAATACCTGAAAGGTATGGCAAGCAGTATGGAGCTCACACAGGCACAAATGCAATATTTCACAACCCTGCAACAATACTATCAAGCTATATTGGAATATTGGAACGCAAAGAATGAACTGGAGAAGATGGTTGAATAATGTGTTAATGTGATAATTAGTTAATGTGCTAATGAAAAAATGTGTTAATGAATTAAAACGGAAATAAGAGGATGGGAAAAGATAATGCGATATTGAATAAAAGTTTTGAGTTTGCTTTAAAAATCATTGAATTTGCTGAATATCTTGAGAATAAACATAAATATGTGATAGCAAAACAGATATTAAGATCAGGAACATCAATAGGAGCAAATGTAAGGGAAGCTCAAAGTGCCGAAAGCAAAGCAGATTTTATTCATAAACTTAAAATAGCTGAAAAAGAATTGAATGAAACGGAATATTGGTTATTGCTATGTAAGCATTCGGAAAATTACCCGAGTCCAAACAATTTATTGGATGAAGTTATAGAAATGAAAAAATTGTTAAGTGTAATAATCAGCAGTAGTAAAAAGAACACTTGAATGTGTCGAGATATAATTAGCAAATTAGCACATTAATGAATTAGCAAATTAAAATAAATAATTATGAAAAAGATTTTTTTGTTGATTGCGATAATCGGAGTAATCGGGGCGGGGTGCAAGAACGGAAATGAAACTGGAAACGATAAACAAACCGCACAAGTAGAACAAGCCAAAATACCCGTTAGGATACAAAAGGTCGTAAAAAAGCCGTTTAGTCATTTTGTTGAGACTTCGGGCAATGTGGAAGCCGTGAATTGGGCATTTATTTCGCCCCAAGCCAACGGGCAAGTAATCAAGGTAAATGTAAACGAAGGCGATTATGTGGAAAAAGGACAAGTGCTGGTTGAATTGAACGATGCCATTATCAGAAAAAATATTGCCGAACTGCAAACTCAACTTGACCTTGCGAAAATCACTTACGAAAAGCAAAAATCACTTTACGAACAAAAAATCGTAAGCGAGATTCAATATTTGCAGGCAAAAACACAAAAAGAAGCATTGGAAAAGAAATTGGAAGTGCTGAACGAGCAATTGAGCTACACCAAAGTTACCGCACCATTTGCGGGAACAATTGAAAACATACAGATAAAAGAAGGTGAAATAGCAGCTCCCGGCAGGCAACTTATGCAGCTTTACAACCTTGACTTGCTGAAAATTAAAGCCGATTTGTCCGAAAAATATATATCGAGCATAAAAAAAGGCGATACAGTTCTTGTGCATTTCGACAACTTGCCTATGCAAGACTTAAAACTTCCCGTTTACCGCATCGGCAGTGTGATAAATCCAAGCAACAGAACATTTAAAATTGAGTTGCGACTGGCCAACAAAGACAAACTTATAAAGCCAAATATGGTAGCAAGGCTCAAAATAGAAGACTACAGCAATCCCGAAGCTATTGTAGTGCCTACTCCCGTTGTGAAAAAAGACTTCGAAAAGGAATTTCTTTTCATTGCCAAGAAAGTGAAAGGTAAACTCGTTGCCAAAAAAGTGTATGTGAAGACCAATATGTCTTACAACGGATTTACTGAAGTTGTGGAAGGCTTGAACGAGGGTGATTTGCTGATCACGGAAGGATATAACGAAGTGGCAGACAATTCGTTGATAGAAGTTTTAAAATAAAACCGGAATAAAGATGAGTCAAGATAAAAAAGTAAAAAGAGAGTTTTTTCTTACGAATATTGCCCTTGGGAACAAAACTTCTATGTTCCTGCTGGCATTGATTATTTTGGGATTCGGTATTGTAGCTTATCAAAATATGCCGAAAGAATTATTTCCCGAAGTGAATATGCCGTACATAATGGTGCAAACCACATATCCGGGCAATTCGCCAATTGATATGGAAAAACTCGTAACCAAACCGCTTGAGAAAGAAATAGACGGCATAAAAGGCATTAAAAATATCACTTCCACTTCAATGCAAGATGTCTCCATTATAACCATTGAGTTCGATTTTAAGACCGACCTTTCAAGGGCGTTGCAAGATGTAAAAGATGCCGTGGACAAAGCCAAACCCGATTTGCCGACCGACTTGCCGCACGACCCTCTGGTAAAGGATATCGATTTGTCGGAGTTCCCTTTTATAAATGTGAATCTTTACGGGGATTTCAGTCTCGACGAGCTGAAAAAATATGCCGATAAGCTGGAAGATAAGTTTGAAGAAATACCTGAAGTTTCCAAAGTGTCGGTGCGGGGAATCAATGACAAAGAGATTCAAATCAATGTTGACCCCGATGCAATGGAAGCCGTTCAAGTCAGCTTCAATGATATAGAAAATGCCGTAAAGCAAGAAAATATTGCTATGTCCGGCGGCGACATTAAGGTAAACGGGCTTCAACTTTCGTTGAGAATAGACGAGCAGTTTCACAATGTAAACCAAATAAAAAACCTTATTGTAAAGCACCAAAACGGCAATATCGTTTACCTGAAAGATATTGCGGAAGTGAAAGAAACTTATGCAGAACCTAATAGTATTGCAAGACTTAACGGTAATCCCGTTTTGTCCGTTCAATTGGTGAAAAAAACAGGCGAAAACCTTCTTGATGCTACCAAGCAAGTTTACAAAATCCTTGACGAAGCCCGCCAAAAGCATATTATTCCTTCCAACCTGAAAATTGCAATTACAAACGACCAATCTGACCTTATCAAAAAGCAACTCAGCAATCTGGAAAATTCAATGGTGATAAGCATATTCTTTGTTGTTGTTGTGCTTTTCTTGTTCTTGGGCTTGCGAAACGCTTTGTTCGTAGGGCTTGATATTCCGCTTTCGATGTTTCTTTCCATTGCCGTATTGTCGCTTATGGATTACAAAATCAATATGGTGGTTTTGTTCTCGTTGATTCTTGCTCTCGGTATGCTTGTGGACAATGCCATTGTGATAGTGGAGAACATCTACCGTATGTTTACCAAAGACAATTTGCCGATAAAAGAAGCCGCAAAGCAAGGTGCGGGAGAAGTTGCCATTGCCGTTATTTCTTCTACCGCTACCACACTTGCAGCCTTTTTCCCGCTGCTGTTTTGGGATTCCATTATGGGTAAATTTATGCAATTGTTGCCTATCGTGCTTATTATTGTTCTTTCGTCGTCTTTGTTCGTGGCACTGGTAATTATGCCGGTGTTTTCCAATACATTTTTGCGAAAAGAAGAAAAATTTGCACCTGCCAAAAAGCAGTTGATAATTGCGGGGGCTGTACTTTTGCTTGCTCTACCGTTTTACTTTACGGGAAATTTTATGCTTGCCAATCTTTTGGCTACAATAACATTATTGCTTCTGCTGAATGTGCTTTTTCTGCAAAAACTCGGTATTTGGTTCAAAGATGTATTTCTCTCCAAGCTCGAAATTTGGTACTCAAAATCAATAGAATGGTCAATGCGGGGCAAAAATCCGTACATAGTTTTCTTGCTTACACTTTTGTTGCTTGTTTTTACCCAAATTCTAATGAAAGTAAGAGCTCCCGAAAAGATTTTCTGGTCACAATCAGATCCGAATTACATCAACATAAAATTTGAGGTTCCGGTTGGTCACAACATTTATTACACGGATGATTTTTCAAAAAAAATAGAAAAGAAAGTAAATGAAATACTGGCACCGCACAAAGACATTGTGAAATCAGTTCTCACTAATATCGGCAAAGGTGCAAAAACAAAAGGTAAATTGGGTCAAGCACCGGAAGTTACGGGGCCTAATCACGGATTGATAACAGTTAGTTTTGTTGATTACGAATACCGTAACGGGGTGAGCACATCTGACATAATGAAACAAATCTCGGACAGTTTGGTGCACAGCTATCCCGGCGTATCGTTTGACATTTCGCAAGACGAGAAAGGTCCGCCGATGGGTTCGGCAGTAAGCATTGAAATTTTCGGTGAAGATTACAATACTTTGATGAGTATAGCAGATTCAATGGAGATTTTGATAAAAAAAGCCGGCATACAAGGCTTGGAAGGACTTAAGGTTGACCTTGTAACGGGTAAGCCGGAACTTATTGTAAAAATTGACAGGGAAAAAGCCCGCAGGTTCGGGTTGAGTACAGCTCAAGTAGCTATGGCTATCAGAACTGCCCTTTTCGGAAAAGAAGTGTCAAAATTCAAAGTCGGTGATGACGAATACCCTATTGAGGTAAGGTTTAAAGAGAAATACAGAAACAACATTGATAATTTGATGAATCAAAAAATCACTTTCCGTAACAGGCGCGGTAAGATGATGCAAATACCTATTTCTTCAATAGCTTCGGTAGAATACAATACTACTTATGACGGCATAAAACACAAAAACCTTGACAGGTACATTACTTTGTCGTCGAATGTGGTAAAGGGCTTCAATTCAAACAAGATAAACGATAAGATAAAAGAAGTGTTGAAAGACTTCAAATTGCCGGTGGGTTACTCGTACAAGTTTGCGGGTAAGCAAGAAGACCAGCAAAAGACTATTGACTTTATGAAACACGCTATGTTGGTGGCAATATCGCTTATAATGCTTATTCTGGTGTCACAATTCAATTCTGTCGTTAAGCCGTTTATTATTTTTATCAGTATAATTTTCAGTACGATAGGTGTGTTTTTGGGAATTGCGCTTACCAAAATGGATTTTGTGATTGTGATGAGCGGAATAGGAATTGTTTCACTTGCTGGAATTGTGGTGAATAATGCCATTGTGCTCATAGATTACATTGATTTGCTGAAAAAAAGACGCAGGAAAGAATTGGGGTTGCCCGAAGATGCTTTTTTACCCGTGCCGGAAGCTACCAAGTGCATAATAGAAGGCGGTAAAACAAGGTTGAGACCGGTATTGCTTACTGCGATTACCACTATTTTGGGCTTGCTGCCGATGGCAATGGGAATCAATATCAATTTCAAAGAATTGTATTACCATTTTGACCCGCATCTGTATTGGGGCGGAGATATGGCAGCAATATGGTCTCCTTTGGCTTGGACGGTGATTTTCGGTCTTACATTCTCTACATTCCTGACACTCATCGTAGTGCCGGCTATGTATCGTATTGCAACCAATATCGAAAAGGTTTTCAGGGATAGGAGAGGGAAGTGATGTTGTTAATTTGTTAATGAACTAATGAATTAATGTGCTAATTGTTTAATTTGCTAATTATCAGGTGTTTTTTCGTCATTGCGAGGAGCGAAGCAACGTAGCAATCTGCACAAAACGCTTCCGTCATTGCGAGCGAATGTAATGAGCGTAGCAATCCTCATTAAACGACCTCGTTATTGTGAGCGAACAATGTGGGTGCGGTGATTGCCGCCAAATACGAGGGCTTTAGCCCCGGATAAAGATGGCTAAGGCTAAAGCCTGTGCGGGATTTTGGCTTATTCTACCCTACCATAAATGGTAGGGCTATTCAAAATATGATATTTTT
This sequence comes from Bacteroidales bacterium, assembly GCA_026996635.1. GTDB lineage: Bacteria > Bacteroidota > Bacteroidia > Bacteroidales > JALTDM01 > JALTDM01. Next base: position 13,780 of record JALWKH010000137.1, read on the forward strand.
GAATAAATTATAAACGGGCTAAAGCCCGCCTAACCCACATGAATAACGAATATCCAATGCCGAATATCGATTTTAGAAGTAAAATTCATCATTCGTTGTTCATTATTCGATGTTCTTAAATCAAAAAAAACATGTTCTCGCACGGTTGTATAGTGTGGATATGAATAGCACCGCCTTTTAAGGCGAGAAGTAAAAGGTTAATGAATTATTTAGTCGATGTGTTAATTTGTTAATTATCAGGTGTTTTCCTTTCTTTTCTCGTCATTGCGAGCAAATGTAATGAGCGTAGCAATCTGCTTAATTAATGAGATGTTCACGCACCTTCGGTGGCTCATAATGATGCATGGTGTTTAGTATTTCTCCATACCGCATGATTGTATCGTCTGGTTGTAAACCCTCCTATTCAACGCCGTGATAATTTTTTATTTTATTTTTGTATCTTTAAGCACAAACAAACGGAATATTATGAAACAGCAAATAATAAGGGTAACAAAAATTTTCGGGTGGGAAATGTCCCACGCTCTTTGGAACTACGACGGGTTGTGCAGCAACTTGCACGGACATTCTTATATAATGCATGTTACCGTGAAGGGCAAACAAATTGCCGATGACGAATCTCCGAAACTGGGAATGGTGATTGACTTCGGCGACTTGAAAAGAATTGTGAAAGAAAACATTGTAGATAAATTTGACCACAGCGTAGTTCTTAACTCCAAAGCCGATGTGGCTGCATTGTCCGGCGTAAAGCAAATGTTCGACAGGGTGCATCTCGTTGATTTCCAACCTACGGCGGAAAACTTGGTGGTTTATTATGCCGAAATTATCAAGTCAAAACTTCCCGAAGGAATAACTTTGCACAGCGTAAGGCTGTACGAAACAGCCACATCTTTTGCAGAGTGGTATGCGGAGGATAATTAGTTTTTGCAGGATTTTTGAATTTGTTTCAGGGATAAACACTTTTATTTAATGATTTCCGTTATCCTTTTATTGTATTCGGATAGCGAAATGAAATTTTAGTAATATCTTTGAAGTGCAAAAATTCGGCCTCACCCACCTAACCTCCCTCAAGGGAGGAAACCTAAATTCTCCCCTTGAGAGCCTGCACTGAACAGGTTTCAGTGGGAGATACAGAGGGGTGACGAGGCACACAGGGTGACGAGAATTAAAAATAATAAACAGATGAAAAAAATCTTTTCTTTTTGGAAAAACAGGTATTTCAAATTTGCATTGTTTTCCACAATATATCTCTTGTGGGTTATCTGGCTTGGTAATTATTGGTTTTTGCTTGGCGAAATAATAATTTTTGACCTTTATATCACTCAAAAAGTTTGGTGGACATTTTGGAAAAAACGGAATGTGGAAAAGCAGCCCAAAATTTTGGAATGGGTGGACGCTTTGATTGTAGCGGGTTTTGCCGCTTGGATGTTGAGGCTGTTTGTGGTTGAGGCATACACCATACCGACTCCTTCTATGGAGAAAACTTTGCTTGTGGGTGATTATTTGTTCGTCAGCAAGGTGTCTTACGGTCCGCGTGTGCCCGAAACTCCGTTGTCATTCCCGTTTGTGCACCACACATTGCCGCTTACCGACCATACACCTTCTTATGTAACTTGGATTCAAAATCCTTATCACAGACTCAAAGGTTTGGGTCACGTAAAAAGAGGCGATATTGTTGTTTTCAACTTTCCCGAAGGCGATACTGTATGTGCCAATTGGCAAGCTGTGAGCTATTACCGCTTGTGCCGCCAATACGGACGTGATGTGGTTATTCACAACAAAGCATTGAATCCTATCACGGGTAAGCCTATTTGCGGGGATTTGCTCGTGAGGCCTGTTGATAAAAAGGAAAATTATGTAAAACGTTGTGTTGCCGTAGCAGGAGACACATTGCAAATAATTGACGGACAAGTTTATATCAACGGTAAGCCTGAAGATAATCCGGATGGGATGCAATTGCAATACCGTATTGTTACGGACGGAACTTTCATCAATCCCAAAATATTGGAAAAATACGACATTGACGAAGTTTACCGCGACGGTCAGAATCCGAATGTTTTTTATGCCAATCTGACCAAAGAAAATTATGAGAGGATAAAAAGTTTCCGTAACATAAAAAGCATTACCCGCGAGATAGCACCCAAAGGACAACGTAATCCGGATATTTTCCCGTTCAGTGAAAATTATCCGTGGAATGAAGATAATTTCGGACCGTTGTATATCCCCAAAAAAGGTTCTACAATAAAATTGACATTGAAGAACTTGCCGTTATACAAGCGCGTTATTCGTGTGTATGAAAAAAACGATTTGAAAGTGGCAGGCGGAAAAATCTACATAAACGGCAAAGAAGCAAACTCTTACACATTCAAGATGGATTATTATTTTATGATGGGGGACAACAGGTATAATTCCGCCGATTCCAGATATTGGGGATTTGTACCGGAAGACCACATTGTAGGTAAAGTAAAATTGATTTGGTTTTCTGTGGACAGCAAAAAAGATTTGTTTCACAAAATCAGATGGAACCGCATTTTTAAATATTTCCCGTAATGGAACTTAAGATTTCTCTTAAAGGAGTAGAAGCAGTAAATTTTCTCGGTGTACAAAATAAGAACATAAATTTTCTGGCAACATTTTTCCCTAAAGTCAGAATAATTGCAAGGGGAGGAGAGTTGATTTTGCTTGGCAGCGAAACCGATGTGTTGGAGCTTAGCGGTGTAATTGATCGTTTGTTGGATTATTTCAATTACCACAACAATTTGAGCATTCCCGTGATTGAGGAAGTAGTTTTCGGCAATTCCGACACACTGGCTTTTGCTAAACAAAAGGAAGAAGTTATTGTTTTCGGTGACAAGGGCAAAGTAATAAAACCGCGGACAGTTCACCAGTACGAACTTGTAAAAAGTGTGAAGAAAAATGACCTTGTTTTTGCAATCGGACCTGCGGGTACGGGTAAAACTTATGTGGCTATAGCTCTGGCTGTAAAGGCTTTTAAGGAAAGGCTGGTAAAAAAGATTATACTTACGCGTCCTGCCGTGGAAGCCGGTGAGCAGCTCGGTTTCTTACCCGGTGATATGAAAGAGAAGTTAGATCCTTACCTGCAACCGCTGTATGACGGATTGGCTGATATGTTGCCCAAAAAGAAGTTGGAGGAAATGTATGACGAACGGCTTATTGAAGTTGCACCGTTGGCATATATGCGCGGGCGCACCTTAGAGAATGCTTTTGTGATTTTGGACGAAGCTCAAAACACTTCCGACAGCCAGCTCAAAATGTTTTTGACCCGTATGGGACAGAACTCCAAGTTTATCGTAACGGGTGATATTACCCAAATAGACTTGCCGCGACATAAAAAATCTGGGCTTGTTCACGCACTGGAATTGTTTCGCGGAATTCCGGGAATTGATTTTGTTTTCTTTGACAAAGGTGATGTTGTTCGCCACCCGATAGTGCGTAAGATTATAGATGCTTACGAACACGATGAAGAAAATGAAGATTAGTTTTTGTTGTTATTTGTATGATGTTCAGGTCTTAAAAGTGAAATTATGAAAAAGCAAATTTTATTCGTAATAATAACTCTTGTGTCGTTATGGTCTGTTACGGCTCAAGACACAACCACGGTAATAATTTTCCACACAAACGATATGCACGGCAGGCTTAAGACTTTTCCGCAAGCCAAGTTTATCATTGATTCCGTAAGGGCAATTTATAAGGATGTGTTTGTATTTTCTGCAGGAGATATTTTTACGGGCAATCCCGTTACCGATAAATTTGTGCCGGATACTTGCAAGCGTAAAACGAATAAATATTACGGTTACCCGATTATAGACCTGATGAACCGGGTGGGTTATAATGTGTCGGAGATAGGAAACCACGAATTTGATTACACAATTCCTGTGTTTATAGAAAGGGAAAAACAAGCACGGTTTCCGTTTATTTGTGCCAATATGGACGGAAGCGATACGGGAATTGTAACAAAGCCGTATGTGATGTTCAAGACTTCCAACGGCGATAAAATCTTTGTTTTGGGACTTTTGCAAATCGGTCGCAACGGTTATCCCGATTCTTATGTTCCGAAAGTGAAACCGATAAAGTTTTATGACCCCGAAAAGATTTTGAAAAAATATAAAAAAGCAAAAGACACCGTTGCCGTATCAATTCTGCTGTCACACTTGGGCAGTGATAAAGATGAAGAGGTTGCCGCCAAATATCCGTATTTTGATGTTATTATCGGAGGCCATACCCACCACCGTGTAGATACTCTTGTAAATAATACACTTGTGTTGCAAGCAGGTAAGTATATGAAGTATTTGGGAATGACTACCTTGAAAATTTACAAAGGAAAGGTTGTGGAAAAGAAAGATACGCTGTTTGACTTGAAGAGATACAAAAGCTACGATAAAGAGTTGAAAAAACTTGTGGATAAATATGAAGAAGCTCCATATCTTGACGAAGTTATTGCGAAAGCAGGCCGAACATTTACGGGAGATAAGGAATTAGGTAAAATAATAACCGCTGCAATGTTGGATTATACCGATGCGGATATAGCATTCCAAAATGATGGTGGCATAAGGATTTATCAAATACCCGAGGGTAACATTACTTTGAGACAGATATATGCAATGTCGCCTTTCGGCAATAAATATGTTGTGCTTGAGATGACACCCGCCCAAATAAAAGATATGATTTTGTATGTTTATGCGCTGACACATCAAGACGGATTGGAAGCGGGAGGTGTTGATTTCTCTTTTAAAACCAAAGATGGGAAAATTACAGATGTGATATTGAAAAAAGACGGAAAGGAGTTGAAAGACGGGGTTTACAAGGTAGCAATAAACGACTATATGTTTACCGCATACAGGCTAAAGTACAACAAAGTGGTAAAAGAATATGACAAAACCGATGCTGAAGTTATTATCGATTATCTGAAGAAAATAAAGGTCGTAAAATGACAGAAACATTTGACAAAGCACTTTCGGTACTTCAAAATGCTAAACATATAACAGCCTTTACGGGTGCGGGCATATCGATTGAGAGTGGTATCCCGCCTTTTCGCGGCGAAAACGGCATTTGGAACAAATACGACCCGAAAATCTTTGATTTGCAATATTTTATCGAAAATCCGAAAGAAGATTGGGAACTCATTTACAAAGTGTTTTACAAAACCATAATAGAAGCCGAACCCAACCCCGCACATTTTGCACTGGCAAATCTGGAGCAGAAAGGGAAGCTAAAAGCTATAATTACTCAAAATATTGATAATTTGCATCAAAAAGCAGGTAGCCGTACTGTGTATGAGTTTCACGGCAATACCCGTGATGTTGTGTGTCTGGATTGCGGAAAAAAATATTCCGTGGCATTGCTTGATATGTCAAACTTGCCGCCGAGATGCGAGTGTGGAGGATTGCTCAAGCCTGATTTTGTGTTCTTCGGCGAATCTATTCCTCAAGATGTATTGGAAGCATCTCTAAACGAAACGCAAGTGGCAGATGTTTTTCTTGTTGTAGGCACTACAGGGGTTATTTATCCTGCCGGAGAAATACCGCGGCTTGCAAAGCGAAACGGTGCAACTATAATAGAAATAAACATTGAACCGTCGGAATACACCGGAAGCATAACGGATGTTTTTATCGAAGAAAAAGCTTCGGTTGCACTGAAATGGTTAGATGAAAATTTATGATAATCAAATCTTTGTAAGCCAGCCGTTTAATCCTTTTGATGACAGTTGTTTTCTAAAATAAAGTGCATCTTTTTTACTTTCAAACTTTCCGGCAATTACACGGTATAAACCTTTTACATATTTAATTTGTAAGTCTAAAGTGTTATCATCGTGCTGGGCTTTAAACTTGTATGCATTGTCGCGGTTACTGAAAGCTCCCAATACTATGCCGTAATATTTTTTATTGCTGGATGATTTTACTTGTTTTTGTTGTGTTTGTTCTTCTTTTACTTTTGTTTGCAGGGTGGTTTGAGGAATAACTTGTTTAGTCGTATCTTTTTCTAGTGTTGTTTTCGTTGGTTGTGTAGCTTCTTGTCCTGTTTTTTTCTTTGTTATTCCGGGATAAAGAGCATTTTTTATGTTAAATGTTTTTTCTATGCCGTTAAGCATTTGCTTTTGTGACGGTTGCAGGTTATCGGTGTAAACCCTGTTGTGCAGGTTAAATGAATCTGCGAGTGATGCCTCGTTGGTGTTATGAGGCTTTGTGGGCATTAGAAGCAGGGAAATAATCAAACTTGCAGCTGCAATATATTTTCTTGCTGTGGTATTTTTTACGGGGTGGCTTATTTTTAACCTGCGTTGTTTTAACTGTCCTGAATATACCGGCAGTTCTTCAAATCCGAATCGCTCTATTTCTTTTACAAACTCTGAAGGCATGTATTCAATGTGTTCTCCAACCTGTGATAAAGTTCCTATTATATCAAGTGAAACCTTTTTGTATTCTTTCAATGAATTTCTAATTGCTAAAATGAACGAATCTATGAGTTTTTTGGCTTCTTGAAAAGAGATGGAATTTAACTCGGACAAGAAAAACAGAAATTCGGTATTGTTACATTTTAAGTTTTCGGAAAAATAAACCTTGAAAGTTGAAGGTATAAAGGTTTGGGTATCAGCATTAAAATGTGCCGGTATCTCTTCACAAATGAATCCGCCGATACCTTCCAAACAAACCTTTCCGGTTTTTAATAAATATGTAAATATCTGTTTTTCAATGCTCATTGTAAAATCCTCCGTTCACAAATATAAATCAATTTTCCGAATAAAAATTGTCGCAAAATTCTTGTTTTTGACATTCCGGATGTATCACATTATTATCCAAATGTTTAGGGTTTGAAAGAATTTTAAAATTTTTATTTGTCAGATTCTCAGTTGGTTGTGCATATTGTGCAGTGGCTTAGGGAGTTGTAGTTGAATAAATATTCTTAATAAATTAATAAAAAGTGTTATCTTTGCACCCCTGAATTAAGTGTGATGGATAACTAGGCATTACAGCCTAAAAGAGTAACACTTAAAAATTTTACAATTATGGAAAGATTAAAAATTAAAGCACAAGTAAGAAAACCGGGCAGAAAAGAAGCTGCCAGACTGAGAAAAGAACTTATGGTTCCTTGTGAATTGTACGGCTATTCGTTAGATGAAAATCTTCATCTCGCCGTTAAAGAAGTTGATTTGAACAAGCTTATTTTTACTCACAAGGCTTACATTGTTGAATTGGATGTCGACGGAAAGACTTATGAAGCAATCTTGCAAGACATCAGCTACCATCCGGTAAGCGATAAACCTTTGCATGCAGACTTCTTGAATGTTACTCAAGACAGACCTGTTAAGATGAAAGT
>JALWKH010000138.1:0-2644 GCA_026996635.1 Bacteroidales bacterium
GTAGCAGGTAATGATATTACCGGAAACAGATCCAAGTATATTGTTGAAAATAGGGTTACCGCTCAAAATACAATTAAACTGAATTCTATCTTAAAGCACGAACTTAACGAAAATATTTATCTTGTTTCGGGAATTGATGCTACCATATACAGGGGAGACCATTACAAACAAGTTGAAGATTTGCTCGGCGGAGATTTTTGGTTGGATATTGACAAATTTGCCGAAAGGGATTTTGAAGATCCTACTCTTGCACAATCAGACCTTAATCATCCCAATCACGTAGTGAAAGAAGGTGATATTTTCGGGTATGATTACATTGCAAACATAAATCAATTTGATGCTTATTCGCAAGCGAAGTTTACTTACGGGAAATTGAATTTTTATACCGGTTTGAAACTAACTTCCACTACTTTTTGGCGTACCGGAAAGATGAAAAACGGGAAATTCCCCGAAAATTCTTACGGCAATTCGGATAAAGCAGGATTTATCAATTATTCCTTGAAAGGAGGCTTGACTTATCAAATTACCGGTAGGCATTTTATTACAACAAATTTAATGTACGAAACCAGACCCCCACTTTTCAGGAATTCGTTTATGTCTCCGAGAACAAGAAATTCGCTTGTTCCAAATCTTGAGAGTGAAACCGTTTACGGAGGTGATTTGAATTATTATGTAAGATTGCCTTTTGTTACAGGAAGGTTAACGGGATATTATACGAAAATAAAAAATCAAACTACGATTAGAAGTTTTTATCACGATGAATACCAGGCGTTTATTAATTATATAATGACAGGTGTTGATAAGCAATTTATGGGAATGGAGTTGGGTTTGGAATTTAAGTTGTCGCCAACAATTACAGCAACACTTGTGGGAGCAAAAGGAGAATACATATATACTTCCAGACCGCTTGCTACCGTAGTGAGGGATAACAGTGAAGAAGTGATTGCAGAAAACAAAACCGTTTACCTGAAAAATTATTACATAGGTAATACTCCGCAAACAGCAGGTTCTGTAGGATTTAAGTACAGATCGCCAAAATATTGGTTTATCGGGTTTAATGCCAATTATTATGATGATGCATATATTGTAATAAATCCCGAAAGAAGAACGGAAACGGCAGTTGATAATTTATTACCTTCCGATCCGCAATGGAAAGAAATGCTGGATCAAGAAAAATTCAATTCGTTTTACACAATTGATATGTATGGCGGCAAGTCTTGGAAGATTATGCATAAGTATTACCTTGCTGTAAATTTGAGTATAAATAATCTGTTAAATTCTACCGACAATAAAATCGGCGGGTACGAACAATACAGATATAATATAAACAATATGGATAAGTTTCCGCCCAAATATTACTATATGTACGGGCTTACTTATTTCTTAAACATTAATTTCAGGTTCTAAAAAAAAATCAAATTATGAAAAAGTATATTTTACTTGTAGTATTATTATTTGCAATTGTTTTTCAAGGTTGTGTGGACAGGGAATTTGATCATCCCCCTGTACCTGAAATACCGACGGGAAATGTTTTGACTATTAGCGATTTGTATCAAATTTATGCGGATAGCGGACGATATACATTCAAAGATGATTATTCCGTGTATGCTGTTGTGTCTGCAGATGAAAGGTCGGGCAATTTATATAAAAATGTTTTTGTTCAAGACGGTGAAAAAGGTATCGATTTGCACCTTTTAAGTTCAGGAGGCTTGTATCAAGGCGATTCCATCAGAATTTACCTGAAAGGTCTTGTGTTGGACAATTACAAAGGTATAATGCAACTTGATTCCGTGGATGTTGACAAAAATGTGGTTAAACAAGCAACCGATGTGGAAGTACAACCTATTGTGGTTACTTCATTGTCGCAACTCAATGATGAAATGTTGTGCAAATTGGTGAAATTGGAAAATGTTCAATTTTTGTTTTCCGATACCAATAAAACTTTTGCCGATGCCGAAAACCGTATTTCTGAAAACAGGACTTTGGAAGATTGTGACGGTAATCAACTTATCGTAAGAACAAGCGGATATGCAAAATTTGCAGGTTACAGCGTACCTGACGGAAACGGAAGTCTTGTGGGTATTTTTTCAAAATATGATCCTGACTACCAATTCCTTATCCGTTCTTATTCCGAAGTTAATATGAATGGAGAAAGGTGTGGGCCTGTGTTTTACTTGTATAAAGATTTTAGTGACAATAGTTTAACTTCAGGAGGATGGGCAAACATTAATGTTACAGGTAATGTAAATTGGGAAGTAAGTTCAAGTTACGGAAATCCCGCTCCGGGTGCTACTATCAGCAATTATAATGGAGGTTCGCATAGTGCTTGCGAAACTTGGTATGTTTCACCTTCTGTTGATCTTTCCAATACAACTTCTCCCGTGCTTGATTTTGATAATGCATATAATTATTCGGGAGATCCGCTTAAAGTCTATATTTCTACTGATTATGACGGTAACGGTGATCCAACTACAGCTACTTGGACGGAATTAAGCTTTAATGCATCTCTCGGTAGCTTTGCATGGACAAATTCGGGTGATATTGATATAAGTGCTTATAAACAAACAAATGTACATGTAGCTTTTGTTTACACTGGTACAGATACTAATGGCAGTACTTGGGAAATACATAATATACAAATCAA
>JALWKH010000138.1:2654-5750 GCA_026996635.1 Bacteroidales bacterium
ACTAAAAACAGAGAATTATGAAAAAGGTTTATTTATTTATCGTAGCTCTAATGGTGGCAGCTACAGGTTTTTCACAAACTGTAATTTTTTCCAGTAGTTTTGAAAACTGGATAAACGGGCTGCCGGACGGATGGATGGGAGCAAAATCAAGCATTGAACCTGACAGCGTAGTGCAAATTACGACTGGTACACTTTACGGAACAAGTGCAGTACAACTTATAAACACTGAAAGCACTCATAAACGATTTACAACTCAGGCATTAACTGTAACTGGAGGACAAGATTATGAGATTAAATTCTGGGTGAAAGGTAAAGGTAACATTAGAACTGCGTTGTATGACACAACATGGGGGGTATATAATAGTTACATAAGTGTAGATACTACAGAGTGGACAGAATATTCACAGATTGTTACAGCTCTAGGTAATAGCGATAGTGCTGAATTTATTTTTTCTGTTCAATATACAGACTCAGCTTTAGGCCATCTGCAAATTGACAGCGTAGTAATTTCTGAAGCAACTGTTACTATTGATACTGTATCTATACATGACATTCAATACACAACGGATGCAAGTGGAGATTCCCCTTATTTAGACCAAATTGTGTATACCGGTGGTATTGTTACTGCAAAAGGAAACGGTTCTTATTTTATCCAAGCAGGAAGCGGTCCTTGGAATGGAGTTTATGTTTATGATAATTTAAACAATCCTGCAGTAGGAGATAGTATTATAATTAAGTGTACTGTTGCAGAGTATTACAATCTTACAGAATTAAAAAATATAACTTCATTTGTAGTTGTATCAAGTGGAAATAATTTACCGGCACCGGTAGAACTTGCAACAGGTGATGTTGCTGATGAACAATATGAAGGTGTGCTTGTTAAAGTAACAAATGCCGAATGTACAACAGATACAAATTCATATGGAGAGTGGATAGTGAATGACGGTAGTGGAGATGTTATGGTTAAGAATCTTTATTCTCATTTTGATCCGACTGTTGGAGAATCTTACAATATTACAGCTCCTGTTTATTATTCTTACAGCAACTATAAACTTGTTCCGAATTCAGTAGATGATGTTGAAATAGTAAGCAATGTAGGTGCAGATTTGCTCAACAACAATAACGTAAAACTTTATCCTGTTCCTGCAAATACATATGTGAATGTAGAATCTGACAGTTATATAAAAGATGTTGAAATTTATTCTTTGGATGGTCAGATCATTGCAAAATATAATGTAAATGCAAAGAGTGGAACATTGTATGGTTTGACAACAGGTAATTATGTATTTAGAATAAATACTGTTAAAGGAACAGTAGAAAAAAAGGTTACTGTTAAATAATTTTTTAAATACACTTGTTTAAAAATAAAAGCCGTCCGAAATTTGGACGGCTTTTTTGTTATTAATTTTTGTATTTTTGTAAGTTAAAATCATACAAATATTTTATGAAAAGGCTTCTTTTAGTAATACTTCTTTTAATTTTTTATCAAGGATTTTCTCAATCTTCAAAGGATGGTTATCTTTCTGTTACAGGAAAGGTGAAAATAGAAAAGGATCCTGTACAAGGAGCGTTTGTTAAAATATTTGAGGGAGCAAATCTTATAGCTGAGAAAAGAACAGATGCGTCAGGAAAATTCAAAATAAAACTTCCGTTGGATAAGTCAATTATTATTGAGGTTGGGAAAAAAGGTTTAGTAACAAAAAAAATAAAATTTGATACACACGTACCTGAAAAAGGGTTTTACTGGAATTATAATTTTACAGTAGAGCTTTTTATGTATGTTGACGGATTGGATATTTCAGTTTTGCAAAAACCTGTTGCCATTGTTAAATATAATAAAGACTACGACGAATTTGAATACGATCAGGCTTATACAAATTTAATGAGGGACAAGCTTAAGAAATTAATGGATCAGCTTGAGGTTTTGAAGAAAAAGAAATTTGATGAACTTATTGCCAAAGGTGATGAGTTGTGCAAACAAGGAAAATATGATGAAGCCATTGATGCTTATGAATCTGCCATAGATTATGACCCATACAATTATTTGCCGGATGATAAGATTGAAAGTTGTGAGAGAAGGCGTTCACAAGGAGATAAGATAGAAAAAGAATATAAAAGGTTGATTGCTAATGCAGATGCTCTTTTTGATCAGAAGAGATACAAAGATGCCATTTCACCATACAAAAGAGCATCAAACCTTAAACCTGAAGAAGATTATCCTAAAAAAAGACTTGAAGAAATAAATAAATTGCTTGCACAGAAACAGGAACAAGAAAAGCAAAACGAACTTAACAAGAAATATGATCAACTTATTGCATCTGCCGATAGAATGTTTAATGCCCAAAAGTATGATTTGGCAAAACAAAATTACAATAAAGCCTTGCAATTAAAACCTAATGAAAGTTATCCGAAGCAAAAGATAAGCGAGATAGACAAGATATTTGCTGACTTGGCCGCTAAAGAAAAGTTGGAAAAACAGTATCAGGCTACCATCAAAGAAGCAGACAATTTACTTGCACAAAAGAAGTATAACGAAGCGAAAAGCAAATACCAATCAGCTAGCCGGCTTAAGCCCGATGAAAACTATCCTAAACAAAAAATAAGTGAGATAGACAAAATATTGGCAGACCTTGCTGCTAAAGAGAAGTTGGAGAAACAGTATCAAGCTACAATCAAAGAAGCAGACGATTTACTTGCACAAAAGAAGTATAACGAAGCCAAAAGCAAATACCAATCTGCAAGCCAACTTAAGCCTGACGAAAGCTATCCGAAGCAAAAGATAAGTAAGATTGATAAAATATTGGCAGACCTTGCCGCCAAAGAGAAGCTGGAAAAACAATACCAAACTACAATCAAAGAGGCAGACGGTTTGCTTGCTCAAAAGAAGTATAACGAAGCCAAAAGCAAATACCAGGAAGCAAGCCAGCTGAAGCCCGATGAAAATTATCCTAAGCAAAAGATAAGCGAGATTGATAAAATATTGGCAGACCTTGCCGCCAAAGAGAAGCTGGAAAAACAATACCAAACTGCAATCAAAGAAGCAGACGATTTACTTGCACAAAAGAAGTACAACGAAGCGAAGAGTAAATACCAATC
>JALWKH010000139.1 GCA_026996635.1 Bacteroidales bacterium
ATATCATATTCTTCTGGCAAAAAAGATAAATACTTATCTCCTTCTATTCTTTTTAAATAGTCTTTAATTTGTTTTACCTTAGAAATATCACCTTCCATCAATTTATTAATCAACAAATTACGCCCCTTTGAAATAATAAGTGATTTAGACGGCCTATAATTCAAAATTTCATTTTCTATCGTATCTACCTGTGCTGAAATAGGGTTAGAAAATAACATTAAAATAAATAAAAGCTTAAAGGCATTTTTCATTTCCAAAATACTTAAATTCAATACTGTTCACAAATATATATAAAAAATAAAACTCTCCGTGTTACCGCACGATTGCATCGTGTGGTTATAAACTCAAATTACGCGTTAGAAAAAGTATTCTGGGGCTAAAGCCCCGTAATTGGTTCCATATATTTATTTCCCCCGCCATAAATGACGGGGCTATTCAAAAGGGTCTATTCATGAATTGCCCCTTAATACAACCCGAACAAGCCTGTTTAATCATCTATCACCCACCTTAGTCCTCTCCCGAAACATATTCGGGACGGGCTCTCAAGGGAGGAAAATATGAATAACGAATATCCAATATTGAATACCGATTTTAGAAGGTTTTATCATTTTTAATTCATCATTCGTTGTTCATTATTCGATATTCTAAAATCGAACCTTTCCCCAATTTTCCCAAACGATTGTTTCGTGTGGATATGATTAGCACCGTCTTTTAAGGCGGTGTTGAAATATCCACAATAAAATTTTGGCTTTAGCCACAGGAACCAATCACGATTCAATTTTTTATTGCATAATTTGGGTTTACAAAATCCTACTCTTCCCCATACCCGGGCAATTTGTCCGCAGGTATAAAATCATTCCCTTGTTTTTGCAAAATGTAAGTGGTTTTTCCGTTGGTAACAACAAGGTAAGAAGCATCGAGGGTCACGTTGTATGATGCTACTTGCGATACGGTTTCAGAAGTCAGTTTTACATCGGGGGCTTTGCACTCCACTATCATAAAAACACTGCCGTCCCTGTTAAAAACGGTAATGTCGGGTCTGCCTGTGTTTTGTCCTATTTTTATGGTAAATTCTGTTTTAATCAGGTTTTGCGGATAACCTTTTTTCAACAGCAATTGCAAAAAACTTTGCCTTACGGCTTCTTCCGGTGTGAGCGGAACATATTTCCCCCGCGTTATGTCAAAAATATGCTTTTTGCCGTCTATTATTTTCAATTTAAAGTCCACAAGACAAGGCTTTTTAGCATTTTATTTCACACTTGTCGCACCTTGTCAAGTCTCCGCTCAATCTTTTTTCCACCAAATTTATCACGGCATTTTTCACAGGTTCCACACTGATGTCCTTAATCACATCGTAAGCAAATGCGTTGAGAAGCATCAGCCTTGCAGTCTTTTGCGAAATCCCCCTTTGTCTCATATAAAACAATTCGTCTTCGTTCATTTGCCCTACGGTTGCACCGTGACTGCAAACCACATCATCGGCGTAAATTTCCAATTGCGGTTTGGTGTACATTTTTGCATCACTTGTGAGCAAAATGTTTTTGTTCGTTTGCTCTGCATCGGTATGTTGCGAGTCTTTTCGCACCAAGATTTTTCCCGCAAAAGCTCCCGTTGCATAATCATCAATTATACCCTTGAAAAGCTCCTTGCTGGATGATTCGGCTTGCTTGTGGTCTATTAGTGTCCAATTATCAACGTGTTGCCCTTTGTCGACAAGGAATAATCCATACATTTCGTTGTAGCAACCCTTGCCGTCAATTGATGCTACGATATTATTGCGGACAACTCCGCCGTGAAGTGTGATTGTATTGGTTTTTACACTGCTGTTGTCGGTTTGGTGAATGTATGTAGATGTAAATTGATACGATTCGTTGTGGGCATTCTGCAAGCGAACATATTCTATATGCGAATTTTCAAGTGCAATAATCTGCATTACGGAATTGTTCAAAAAATACTTCGGGAAAATACTGTGTTCGCACAACAAAAATTTGGCTTGTGAATTTTTTCCTGCAACAATCAAACTATGCGGCGAAACAAAAACTTCTTCCAAAGCGGAAACAAGATTTATGAGTTGAATCGGCGTTTGAGCCACAACATTATCCGGCACATACACGAAAAAGCCGTCTTGGGCAAACATATTGTTAAGGGCAACCAATGGCGAACCTGTATTAAGATGCTTATTCAGGTAAGCATCGATAATTTCCTTGTAGCCGTTTTCATATGCATACAGCAAACTTCCGTAAACTATACCTTCATCCGTTGTTTTTAACTTTTTGCCATCGTAATCATGAAACCAACCGTTGATAAGCATTACTGTTTCGGCATCCAAATCCGGCACATCACAAACAAACAAGTCTTTCGGATAAACTTTTGCCTTTTCGGGAGCGGTGTAGAACACAAAATCCGACTTCAAATGTTTTTTCAGGTCGGAATATTTGTAATCTTCCATCTTTTTGTGCGGCAGTTGTAATTTACCCGTTTCAAAAGCACTTGCCGCCTCATTTGCAACATCATCGTATAAATGATGAGTTGTTTGTTGCAATTCGTTCTTTATATCGTTGAAAAAGGTCAAAAAGCCTTTTTCGAATTTTTCCACTTTCTTTTTCATAGCACCTCAAGCGGTTAAAACTGTTCTTTAATCCAACCGTATCCTTTTTCTTCGAGCTCAAGAGCCAATTCCTTTCCTGCTGTCTTTACTATTTTACCCTTGTAAAGAATATGTACAATGTCCGGCACAATGTAATCCAACAACCTTTGGTAATGCGTAATTACGATAAATGACCTTTCGGGCGACCTCAATTTGTTTACTCCGTTTGCAACAACACGCAGAGCATCAATATCCAGACCCGAATCGGTTTCGTCCAAGATTGCGAGTTTAGGCTCCAAAACAGCCATTTGGAAAATTTCGTTTTTCTTCTTTTCGCCACCGGAAAAGCCTTCGTTTACAGCCCTATTGGTCAGGTTTGTATCCATCTCCACAAGTTTCTGCTTTTCGCGGATAAAGCGTAAAAACTCAGCTGCACTCATTTCTTCTTTGCCTTCATATTTTCTTTTGGCATTTACGGCAGCCTTCAAAAAATTCATCATCGTTACACCCGGAATTTCCACGGGATACTGAAAACTTAAGAAAATGCCTGCAAGAGCCCTTTCTTCGGGCGGCATTTCCAACAGGTTTTTGCCGTAAAACAAAATTTCGCCTTTAGTTACTTCGTAACCCGGCTTCCCTGTGATAACGGCAGCCAATGTGCTTTTGCCGGAACCGTTCGGTCCCATTATAGCGTGTACTTCACCTTCGTTTACGGTCAAATCTATGCCTTTTAATATCTCTTTGCCGTTTATTTCGGCGTGCAAGTTTTTTATTTCTAACATTTTATTACTCATCGATTTATATTTTTATTTTTTTTGAGTATCCAGATTATAAAACATATAAGATTCTGAAACAAGTTCAGAATGACATCTTCGGAATGTCCTTGTTCATAAAGTCATTGCTCTGAATAAAAAGAACACTAACAATTAACAACTATCTAATTAACACATTACCCTCATTAGCAAATTAACAAAATTACCCTACGCTTCCTTCAAGCGTTATTTGCAACAACTTTTGGGCCTCTACGGCAAATTCCATTGGCAATTGCTTAATTACCTCTTTGGCATAACCGTTTACAATAAGTCCGACGGCATCTTCCGTTGAAATACCTCGCTGGTTACAATAGAAAATCTGGTCTTCGCTCACTTTAGAAGTGGTAGCTTCGTGCTCTACCACAGCCGTTTTATTTTCCACTTCTATATAAGGAAATGTATGTGCCCCGCACTTATCACCCATCAGCAACGAATCGCACTGGCTGTAATTTCTGGCATTTTCGGCACCTTTCATTACCTTTACCAGTCCACGGTAACTGTTTTCGCTGTATCCGGCACTTATACCTTTTGAAACTATATGGCTTTTGGTGTTTTTGCCGATGTGAATCATTTTTGTTCCCGTGTCGGCTTGTTGGTGGTTATTGGTTACGGCAACGGAATAAAATTCGCTGATGCTGTTGTCTCCTTTCAGAATTGTGCTAGGATATTTCCAAGTTATCGCCGAACCTGTCTCAACCTGTGCCCAAGTGAGCTTTGAATTTTCACCTTCACAAATTCCGCGTTTAGTCACGAAGTTGAAAATACCGCCTTTGCCGTCTTTATCGCCGGGATACCAGTTTTGTACCGTGCTGTATTTCACCTCGGCATCTTTGTGCACAATTATCTCTACTACAGCGGCATGCAATTGGTTCTCGTCCCTTTGCGGAGCCGTACAACCTTCCAAGTAGCTTACATAACTGCCTTCGTCGGCTATTATAAGTGTACGTTCAAACTGCCCCGTATTTGCGGCATTTATGCGGAAATAGCTTGACAATTCCATCGGGCACCTAACACCCTTGGGAATGTAAACAAACGATCCGTCACTGAACACGGCGGAATTTAGTGCCGCAAAATAATTATCACCTACGGGCACAACGGAAGCCAGATATTTTTTTACCAAATCGGGGTGGTCTTGAATCGCTTCGCTGATTGAGCAAAAGATTATGCCCAAGTTTGACAGCGTTTCTTTAAATGTTGTTTTTACAGATGTACTGTCAACGATGGCATCTACCGCCACACCTGCCAAAACCAATTGTTCTTCCAACGGGATACCGAGCTTGTTAAATGTTTCCAATATTTCGGGATCAACTTCGTCCAAGCTGTTGTATTTCGGCTTTTTTGGTGCGGCAAAATAACTTATTGCCTGATAATCGATTTCCGGAATACGCAAATGAGCCCACTGCGGCATTTCCATAGATTTCCACTTGCGGTATGCTTTAAGGCGGAAATCAAGCATCCACTTGGGCTCGTTTTTCTTTTCGGATATTTTCCTGATAATATCTTCATTCAGCCCGGGCGGAAAAATTTCTTCTTCAATATTACTTACAAAACCGAACTCGTATTCGCTTCCGGTTACTTTTTTCAGTATGTCATCGTCTTTTTTTGCCATTTCTTACAAAATTTTTATTCGCCGAAAATTTCTTTCAGCTTTTGTCCGAGACGCGGACCACGCAAATTTGTTGCTATAATTTTTCCGTTTTTGTCAATAAGAAAATTTGAAGGTATAGACCTCACTCCGTATAATTTTGCCGGTTCGCTGCTCCAATATTTCAAATCACTTACGTGATACCATTTGTCCAGATGGTCATCTTGAATTGCTTTAATCCAAGCATTTTTGTTCCTGTCAAGAGAAACTTGGAAAATTTCAAACCCTTTGTCGTGATACTTTTTGTAATTCGCAACAAGGTTCGGGCTTTCCATCCTACACGGTCTGCACCAACTTGCCCAAAAGTCAAGCAATACATATTTCCCTCTAAGGTCTGAAAGTTTGTATGTTTTACCGTCTGGACCGGGATAAGCAATATCGGGAGCTTCCTTACCTATCCAACCGCCTTGTTGCATCATTTTCGCTTTTTTTATTTGCTCTTTGGTTTGCACTACCAATGAGTGAAGTTGGCTGGCGTGAGTCGAATTAGGATATTTTTCGTAAAGGGCTTTATCAACAGTTTCAAATATTTTTATGTCTTTTTGCGGATTAAAAATATTGTTTCTCGGACCCAATTGTTGGTATAAAGCAAGTAAAGCTGCAAAAGTTCCTTTGTTTTGATTTATAAAGTTTGTAAGGTATGCTC
>JALWKH010000140.1 GCA_026996635.1 Bacteroidales bacterium
ACCGTATCCTATAATCAAAAGCAACGGTAATAAAAAGTTAAGATATTTAAGCAAAGTCTTGGTGCTGTCGTCCAATTCTTCGATAGGTCTTGAAGTAACGGCTTTTGTACGCAGACCTACCAATCCGGTATCATCCGAAAGCCAATCTACAGCATTAACAAATAAGTTTACATTGTCTTCACCGAGTTCAACACTTTCTTGTCCTTTGCCGTTTATGCAAAAATCGGCATCACCGAATACAACCATTTTAGCAGGTTTGCCGTTGTTCCATTTCCCTTCGAACGCAGCGGCAAGAACAATTTTTTTATCGGTAAAATCGGCTTCCGTCCATTGTTTTTGTATGTTTATGTAAATTGGAGCTTTAACCAATCCCGACTTATCAGAGCTGTAAACCAACGGTGTGTATTTTATCGTGTTGTCGCCGACATATTCAACAGGGCTTACAAACGGGAAAATAACTTGTTCCAGTCCGGAAGAAATAGGGTGCTTTGAGAAGTTTTTAGCAATGGGGAAGTAAGGGAAAGCTATATTGGACATAAACCTGAACATCCCTCGCTCTTGTTGAACAGTAACCATTCCGCAAGATGCATCAATTACGAGTTTAGACGGTATTGAAATATTGTGTTCAATTAACCAAGATTCCAGCCCCGTATTGTTTGGTGTTGCATACATATTTTGCAAATTACCGTACACACGGTTGTAGGCTACAAGTAAGTGACCGCCGTTTTTTATGTAATTACTCAAAATGTTGAGTTCGGCTGTTGAGAATGAATCTGCAGGGTCGATAATTAATAATGCCTTGTAATCTGCCGGTATGGTTGCAGAGTCGGTGAGTTCAAATTCCCTGATTTCGTAAAGCATTTTCAGCTGGCTTATTACTTGTGGCATTTCGTTGAGTGTAGCTTCGCCTTGACCTTGAACCAGTCCTACAATAGGTTTGTGTTTCAGTGTGAGTTTTTTTATTGCCGACGATACTAAATATTCAATGGGTGCATCAGGTTGAATAAATGGTATAGCTTCTTTTTTTTCTTCATACATAATTACCGCACCCAAGTATGCTTTTTGCTGTTTTATTTGGTTTTTTTCCCTGACATTTACCATAACAGGTTGGATCCCGTCTTGGACTGCTTGTGCTTCGAGCTTATCGTCTTCGTTAGGGTTAATTATTTCATATTTTACCTTGCCTTTTGATATGTTTGCATATTCTATCAGTAAGTCTTTGAAATCCCTTCGGATATTTGCTATTTTCGGTGGCAAATCCTTTGAGAAATAAGCTTTTATGGTTATCGGTTTATCTAAATTCCGTAGAATGTTTTTAGTTGCTTCGCTTAATGTATATTGATGATTGTCTGTAAAGTCAAATCTAACGAACAAATCCAGTGATATAAGATTTATTACAATTACTATTGCAACTACCAATGCCCCGGTTATGTAATACTTTTTAATATTCATAGCACCAATTTTTTTAGTTTAAGTTTCTTTTTGATAATGTTAAAACCGAGAAATACAAACCTAAAAATGTAAGTGATGCGAAATAAAACACATCTTTTGTATCGAGCACACCGCGTGATATGCTGTTGAAGTGTGTGCTCATATCGAGATACGAAAACATTTCTGCCAATCCGCCTGACATATTATTGGCAAAAACCGAAAAAATAATGTGGAAAAACAATCCGATGAAGAGTGCGGTTAGAAATGCCACAATTTGATTTTTTGTAATGCTGCTGGCGTAAATCCCGATTCCTATATATGCAGAGCTCATAAACAATAAGCCCGTGTATCCCAACAGGGTAGCACCTGCGTCGAGGTTGCCTATGTTTGCAAGTGTAATTACATAAGGTGCTGTAAGTGCAAGTGCAATGAAAATGACGATGATATTTGCCAAATATTTGCCGAGAACCAGTTGCCAATCTGTTACGGGTTTTGTAAGCAAAAGTTCAATTGTGCCGCTTGATTTTTCTTCGGAAACACTTCTCATTGTGAGTGCCGGAATGAAGAAAAACAGTGTCCAGTATGCCACATTGAAAAACGGCCTGAGGTCTGCTTGCCCAATCAGGAAAATGTCCGTGCCGTAAAGCCAAGTGAAAAATCCGCTGAATCCCAAAAACAAAATTATAAGTACATATGCTATCAGCGAATCAAAATATGTTGCAAGCTCTTTTTTTGCTATTATCCAAATTGTTTTCATACCGCAAATGTTTTTAATTTAATGTAAGTTGCCTGAAAATGTCTTCCAATTTTCTTTCTACCGGTGTCAGTTGTGTCAAGAACCAGTTGTTGTTTACGCACAGGGTAAAAATATCTTTTCTCGACGATAAGCCCGGACGTGATGTTACTTCAAACTTGTTGCCTTCCCTGGACATAATGTCAACTTTGCCGACAGTAGGTAATTCATTAAGTTTTGATAAAATTTCGGAAGGAGTTCCGCCTTCGATTTCCACAATTAGGATTTCGTTTTCTGATGCTTGTGTTTTCAGGGATTCGGCTGTACCGTCCGCAACGATTTTGCCCTTGTTGATGATTAATATCCTGTCGGTAATGGCTTCTACTTCGGGCAGTATGTGTGTGCTGAGAATTACGGTTTTTTCTTTTCCGAGTTCGCGGATGAGTTTACGAATTTCCACTATTTGGTTAGGGTCAAGTCCGCTCGTGGGTTCGTCAAGGATGAGGATTTCAGGGTCGTGGATAATTGCTTGTGCCAGACCTACACGCTGTTTGTATCCTTTGGACAGTTCACCTATTTTTTTGTGTTTTTCGTCGTAAAGCCCTACTTTTTCTATCACATCTTTTATTCTCCCGGTCAAGTTATCAAGGTTTAGCAGATCGCCTACAAACCGCAAGTAGTCAATTACAGGCATATCGTTGTAAAGAGGATTGTTCTCAGGCAAGTAACCGATGTGTCTTTTAATCTCGTTCGGTTGCTCCCGGATGGAAGTTCCGTCGATCAGCACATCACCTGATGTCGGTGCAATGAAATTTGTGATAATTTTCATTGTGGTTGTTTTTCCTGCGCCGTTTGGTCCCAAAAAACCGACAATTTCACCCGTGTTTACGGTAAAGCTGATGTTGTCAACAGCAAGCTGAGGGCCGTAGCGCTTAGTTAACTCTCTGACTTCTATCTTCATAGCACCTATATTTTTATGGTATTAAAATTCATTTTTTGTTTAACTGATCCAGATGTCTTTTTATTGTGTGGTTTGGAAGGTTTTGTTTCCATTTCTTCAAAAAAATCGCTGTTCATCATCATTTGCATTTGGCGGATAAACATTTCGTCCATTCTGCGAAATTCTTTTTCTATGTCAAACAAATGTTCTTCTGGTGTGATGTCAAAAAACTTGGCAAATGTAGAGTCGGTTTCATAGAAAGGTTTGAAATCGCCGAAGAACTGCTTAAAAATTGAGTCTGAGTTTAATACGGCTTGATTGTTACCCTGCCAAGTAATTACAACGGTAGAGTCGTATCTGACAAAATTTCCACTTGTGTCGCGGTTAACTTTTATTTGGATGTTTATATTGGAACTGTCGGGAATTGTTTGCGAAAATCCTGCTGTTTGTAACAGGCTGATAAACAGGGCTGTCAGTAATGCTTTTATTGCTTTCATAGGTCTTTGGTTTTTACAGACCTCCACATTGCAAGCAAAAAATGTTCCTTAATTTTCTTTGAATATTTAGTATCTTTACCACACTTATTTGAAAATTTACGGATATGGCAGAAAAATTAACACCGAGGCAAGAAAAGTGGATGGAAAAGTGGGAATATTGGCACAAAAAAAATAAATGGCGATACATTCTTTCAACGGGAATTACTTGGGGAATATTGACTGCGGCTTTTGTAACGCTGGTTTACAGGTGGTATTATCAAGTTTGTGAGCAGACAAACGATCTGATTTTGCGGTTTGTAATTTTTATTTTGGCAGGTATTCCTTACGGATATGTATTATGGCGAGTCAATGAAAAGCGGTATAATAAGTATCTGGAACTGAAAGGGAGCAAGAAAAAATAGTTATTAGTTATTAGTTGTTAATTGTTAGTTTTATAGTTTTGATTTTGTTGTAATAACAAATCGATTGTTATCATGGGAGGGAGATTGACACCAAATCAAGAAAAATGGCTTAAAAATTGGGAAGAAACCCGTAAAAACAAGTGGAAATTTGTTGTAATAGAAGGATTTGTTTTTGCGATATTGGTCCCTACTATTAATATATCAATTATGAGGCTGGTGAATGGTGTTTGGTATGGTTTAGGTGCAATTTTGCTTAATTATGCTATCGGAATCTTAGGAGGTTTATTGTTCGGAATGTATATGTGGTGGGTTTATGAGAAGCAGTATAAGAAATTTATGGAGATAATAAATAAAATAGAGCGAAGATAACTTTTTAATAAATCGTTATTTGTTGGATTTCAGTGTTTTTTATCCGTTAATTTTTTAGTTTCTTGAGTCTATGTGGTTGATGTTTAATGCTTTATGGCTTATGGCTAAAATCAAATTCCCGTTGCCGGTTTTACCGTTTTTTGTACCTTTGTAGTGATGGAGGAATAATTGCAAATTGATGAAAATGAAGAAAATATACAGCTATCCCAATATTGATATTTATTCTGCAGAGACTTCTATAGAGTTGGAGTTGCCAGTTACAGATACGGGAATAGTTGCCGGATTTCCGTCGCCTGCCGATGATTTTATGGATGTGTCCATAGACTTGAACAAGGAATTGATAAAGCATCCGAGTGCTACTTTTTACGGCAGGGTAAGAGGTGATTCGATGAAAGATGCAGGTATAGAGGATGGTGATTTACTTGTGATAGACCGCAGTGTAGAGCCTGCCGACGGCAAAATTGCCGTGTGTTTTGTCGATGGTGAATTTACCGTAAAGCGCATAAAAATAGATAAAGATGCCGTGTGGCTTATGCCTGCCAATCCCGACTACGATCCTATAAAAGTTACCAAAGAGAACGAATTTATGATATGGGGAATAGTAACCTACATAATAAAAAAAGCATAGTTTACGGTTTGGTTGACGGCAACAATTTTTATGTGTCGTGTGAGCGTGTGTTCCGTCCCGACTTGAACGGAAAACCTGTAGTGGTACTTTCCAATAACGACGGAGTGGTTATTTCCCGCAGTAACGAGGCAAAGGCTTTGGGCATTCCTATGGGAGCGTTGTTTTTCGAGTATGAGGAGTTTATGAAAAAGAACGGAGTAAAGGTGTTTTCGGCAAACTTCCCGCTGTATGGAGATATGAGCAAGCGGATGATGAATATCTTGTCGGAGTTTACGCCGGATATTGAGGTTTACAGTATTGATGAGGCATTTCTTAAATTTGCGGGTTACGATTTTGTGGATTTGAGAGAATATGCTTTTAAGATAAAAAATACTGTGTGGAAGTACATAGGAATACCTGTCGGTATAGGATTGGCTCCCACCAAATCACTTTCCAAGGTTGCAAACCGCATTGCAAAAAAGTTTCCCGAAAAAACAGGGGGTGTTTATTACATAGACAGTGAGGAAAAGATTGTTAAGGCTCTGAAATGGTTGCCTGTGGAAGATGTGTGGGGAATAGGCAGGCGGTTGTCAAAAAGGTTGAATGCCATTGGCGTTAGGACTGCTTATGATTTTACGCAATTGCCTGATTTGTGGATAAAAAAGAATATGGGAGTTACGGGCTTGAGACTTAAGCAAGATTTGCTTGGTGTGCCGGTGTTGGAGTTGGAACATTTATCCCACCGGAAAAGCATTGCTACATCACGCACTTTTGACCGGGTGTATTCTGACAAAGAAACATTGCAAGAATATATAAGCTCTTTTGTTGCGATTGCCGCACATAAGTTGCGTAAACACAAACTGAAAGCAAACGGGCTGGTGGTTTACATACGGACGAATTATCACAATACCAAAGCCAAACAATATACTAAAACAGAGGTGGTTACTTTCCCGTTTTCCACCGACTCCACTTTGGTTATAAACCGTTATGCACAAGAAGCATTTTCGGTAATCTACCGTCCCGGATACGAATATAAAAAAGCAGGTGTGGTTTTGTTTGACCTTGTGCCGCAAAAAATGGCACGCCGAAGCCTTTTTGACAGTGATGATTCCAATCACTCCGAACTTATGAAAGTGATAGACAAAATAAATGACTCGGTCGGTCATCAAATTGTCAGGTTGGCGGCACAGTCGGATGCAAAAAAAGGCTGGAAGTCAAAACAATCAAAATTGTCGCGCCGCTATACTACTGATTTGAATGAAGTTATTGAAGTGAAAGCAAAGTAGGCACATTCAGCAGTAGTCTAACCTATTGTGTATTAGCCAAATAGTTTGTATCTTTGTGCAATAAAAAACCCCGAAAAGCGGCATTTAGCCACAAAATCGGGGTTTTACTCTTAACACACATTAGCATGAAGATACAAGGAATAACTAAATTCAGCAGTGAAAGTCTATTTTATTTTTACGAAAAAGATTTTGTAAAATTCAAATAACGTTTTTATCAAAGTGATTTAGGCAAGATTTACCTTGCAATACCATGGGAAAAACTTATCCGTAGTTTTTCACTAAAAGAATCACTGAAAGGACCGAGAAGTTATTTTTCACCTCAAGGCAAGTTAGCCTTAATGTTTTTAAAGAACTACTCCGGTATGTCAGACAGAAAGGTTATGGAACAACCCGGGCGGCAATGTTGAGTGGCAATTTTTCTGTGGTATTTATCTAAAAGAACAACGTTTAACCAACTATAAGATAATAAGTGAAATCAGAAGTGAGTTAGCATCAAAATTAGATATAGAAAAATTACAGAAAGTTTTAATGTCTTATTGGTTGCCGTATATAAAGAATCCGGGTCATATAACAGTAGATGCCACCTGTTATGAAAGTGAGGTTAGATATCCGACAAATGTAAAATTATTATGGGAGAGTGTTGATTGGGTAGTAGGTCAAAGCCGGCTGCTACATAAATATCTTAATTTGAAGCAACCACGCTCAAAATACAACAAATGGAAAACCCGTTATATAATCTACAGTAAGAAACGCCGTAAGTCTAAAAAAGAACGTGTAGTTTTAACAAGAGGATTGCTTTATTTATTAGACAAGTTCATAAGGATATTAGACGATGTAATATCATCATATGAAATAGAATTGCAGGGTAGATATTATAAACGCATTGAAACGATATTTTTATTTAAAAATACAAAAAAATGGATACAGAATAATGAATTTTACTTCTAAAATCAACATTCGGCATTGGATATTCGTCATTCTTTATTCACTTGCTTCATCACAAAAAAACTTCAATGCCGCTCCTTCTTTTATCCCCGATGAAGAACGAATCAATGTTTGCAATTTGTACTTTTTCATTACAAATTTAATAAACAAAACCGACATGGGCATAAATTCGGCACGGTAAGGTTCCATACCTTTCATTTTAAGCCGTTGATCGAGATTTGAAATCATCAATTCCCTGTAAATGATTCTAAAATCGGAATTGCTAACCTCGTAATACTGTGATTTTTTCGGCTTGTCTATTTGGTGCAAGTGCATCAAAATTAAGTTTGTCAGTGTTTTGAATGCTCCCGAAGTTCCTATAAGCGTATGAGGCTTATATTTTGCTACAGCATCGGTAAGCGGTTCCAACCTACGAGTTAGGTACGACACTGTTTTTTTAATATCATTACATTTCATCGGGTCGTCCGGTTTAATTTCCTGAAGTAATGCCGACACTCCCAACTTAAAACTGTGCCGCCATAATATTTTTTCGTCGGTGCCGATAATAAATTCCGTACTGCCGCCGCCTATATCCATAATCAAAGACGTTGTATCTCCAAGTGTACCATCGTGCTTTGCCCCGTAATAAATGAGTGTGGCTTCGGTTTCGCCGTCAATAACCGTTACATCAAAACCTGTTTCTTCTTTAATCCTATGTGTAAAACTTTCTTTGTTTGTTGCACCTCTCACGGCAGCAGTGGCAAGCAAAACAATATTGTTTCTAGGCACTGAAAAATCAATTACCGCTTTTTTATAACGGTGCAATCCCTCCAATGTCCGCTGAATTGCTTCGGGACATACTACACCGGTTTTCAATCCGTCTTCGCATCCTAGCTTTACAGGTTGGCGGTCTTTATGAACAGGAAACAGTTTCCCTTTTTCACAATCCGCTATTAGCAAATTGCAAGTATTTGTACCCAAGTCAATTACCGCTACCCTCTTTTTCATACCTCTGCCGTTCTTAAGTCCTGTATTATAACTTGGAGAACGGTTCGGTTATTTCCTCATGTGGTATTAATTTTTCGGTAAATTTTATGCCGTATTGCTTAAGTTCATTAAGCACCGGTTTATAAATTGATTCTATCACAGGAATTTTCACTCCTGTTTCCTTTATTTCTCCCGTAAGGATAAGTTTTGTTCCTATTGCCACGGGAGTACCTACTGTAAATGACATTGCAGTATCTTCATCGGTCCCGTAAACCACCATTGAAGAATGTATTTGTTGGCGTTTGCCGTCTTTTTCAAATTCAAATTGATGCTGCATCACAATCATATCCTTATCGCCTTCGTCAAGTTTCCATTTTTTCATAAGCAGGTGTTGCAATACTTGTGCCGGCGATGCTTTTTTCAGTCCGATTTTTTCATTAGAGAACAAGCCTAACCACCTTAATTTATACAATGTAAGCGAATCCTCGCTCAAATCAAACATTTTCCTGATTTTTTCCTCAACACAATATGTTTTGGAATAAGGCAAAAATGAATTTGTAAATTCACGGTAAGTCATATTTTCAAGCCCTTCCATAAAATATGTGTCGTCTGTCATACCCAATTTCACAAAGATATCCCAACCTTTGCAGAAACCGGGACGACGAAGTGTGCCTCTGAAAATTGTAGGTATATTTTCCAGTCCGTAAATTTCGCGATACTTAAGGGAATCACGGTTTGCATAAGCCTCAAACTCACCCACCTCATCGACAAAAACCCTTTCTGTCCTCCTAAACACCTGGCAATAAGGAATATATTTATAGCTTCCGTTACGGATAAACATAGAAGTGCCTTGCCCTGCCAATACCACATTTCGCGGATTCCAGGTAAACTTATAATTCCACGGATTATTGTCGTATTTCGGAGCTACCAATCCACCAGTAAAAGATTTGAACAATGTAATCCTGTAATTTTCTTTTTTCAACCTGTTTATAACTTCCATTGCAGACATATGGTCTATTCCCGGATCAACACCCATTTCCATAAGGATAAGAAGACCTTTGTCTTTGGCTTCTTGCTCCATTGCCTTAATTTCGGGACTTACATAAGAAGCCGTTACCATGTTTTTATTATTGTCTATACAAGCACGAGCTACAAGGTGATGGAACCTTGCCGGCATCATGGAGATTACAATATCTGCCTTCGATACTTCTTCGTTTAATTGCTTATTATTGTTTATATCAAACAGAAATGCTTCTGAATTGGGATGGTTATTAGTTTTCTTAATAATTGTATCTAAATTAATATCACCGATTCTTATTTTCCAATCGTATTTTGTGGAATTGTCCAACAAATATTTAATCAAGCTTTTGGTTGATAAGCCTGCACCTAACAATAAAATCTTCTTTGCCATAACTTGTTCAATTTTTTATGGTGCTAAAAATAACCTTTTTCATTTTACAATCATTATCTTTTTGACAAAATGAAAGAAAATCAGACTAAAATTAAATTACATTTGCAACAAAATTTTGCGGTATGAAAAAGATCTCAATGGTTGACCTTAAAACCCAGTACGAAAAAATTAAACCCGAAATAGACAAGGCTATATTTGATGTGATAGAATCCACGGCATTTATCAACGGTCCCAAGGTGAAAGAATTTACAGCCGACCTTGAAAAATACTTGCAAGTAAAACATGTTATTCCCGCCGCAAGCGGTACCGATGCTTTGCAAGTGGCATTGATGGCATTAGACCTGAAACCCGGCGATGAAGTAATAACCACTCCTTTTACTTTTGTTGCCACAGTTGAAGTAATTGCTTTACTGGGTCTTAAACCTGTTTTCGTTGATGTTTACGACGATACTTTTACAATAGATGTTTCAAAAATAGAAGAAAAAATCACGGATAAAACCAAAGCGATAATTCCCGTTCACCTTTTCGGTCAAGCTGCCGAAATGGAAAAAATAATGGAAATTGCAAATAAGCACAACCTTTATGTAATAGAAGACACTGCACAAGCTCTCGGCAGCGACTACTATTTTGAAGACGGAAGCGTAAAAAAACTCGGCACAATAGGCCATATCGGAGCAACATCGTTTTTCCCTTCAAAGAATCTAGGCTGCTTCGGTGACGGAGGTGCAATTTTTACTAATGACGACAAACTTGCGGAAACTTTAAGGTCCATTGTAAACCACGGAATGAAAGTAAGATACTATCACGACACAATCGGCGTAAATTCACGTTTGGACAGCATTCAAGCGGCAATTTTGCAAGTAAAACTTAAATACCTTGACCAATACAACGACAGCAGAAGAAAAGCAGCGGAATATTACAACAACGCATTCAAAGATTGCGAAAAAATTATTACTCCTGCAATTTATGAAAAAAGCAAACACATTTACCACCAATACACGCTCAAAATAATAAATGCTGACAGGGACAAACTAAAAAATTACCTGATCGATAAAGGTATTCCATGTGCAGTTTACTATCCGGTACCGCTTCATTTACAGAAAGCTTATTCGTATTACGGATACAAAGAAGGAGATTTCCCGGTATCGGAGCATTTAAGCAAAATTGTTTTATCTTTGCCAATGCACACGGAGCTTAACAATGAGCAGTTGGAATACATAACCTCAACCGTGTTGGAATTTCTAAAAAACAATTAAAAAATGGAAAATCAAGAATATTTTGCCCACCCTACTGCAGTAATAGACGAGGGCGCCAAGATAGGCAAAGGAACAAAAATTTGGCACTTTTGCCATGTGATGCCAAAGGCTGAAATAGGTGAAAGGTGCATCTTGGGACAAAATGTATTTGTAGCCGACAATGTGAAACTCGGGAACAATGTAAAAATTCAAAATAACGTATCGGTTTATACCGGTGTAATTTGCGAAGATGATGTCTTTCTCGGACCTTCAATGGTATTTACCAATGTGAACAATCCGAGAAGTGCAATTGTAAGGCACGACAAATACGAAACCACACTTGTAAAAAAAGGTGCTACAATCGGTGCCAACGCAACAATCGTTTGTGGTGTTACACTCGGTGAGCATTGTTTTGTGGGAGCCGGTGCCGTAGTAACAAAAGACGTAAAGCCTTTTGCTCTTGTAGTTGGTGTTCCTGCCAAACAAATCGGATGGATGAGCGAATACGGTCATAACCTGGAATTTGACGAAAACGGAATAGCAGTGTGTCCCGAAAGCGGACAAAAGTACAAACTTGAAAACGGTAATGTTTACAAAATAGACTGATAATGAAGAATTTTGCACTAATAGGCATAGGCGGATACATTGCCCCGCGTCATGTACGTGCCATCAAGGAAACAGGCAATATGTTGCTCGCCGGATTAGACAAATGCGACAGCGTAGGTTTTATAGACAGCTACTTCCCCGATATGGATTTTTTCACGGAATTCGAACGGTTCGACAGGCATATAGATAAACTGCGCCGCCTCGGTAAAAAGATTGATTATGTAAGCATTTGCTCGCCAAATTACTTGCACGATTCACACATAAGGTTTGCACTACGCAGCGATGCACATGCCATTTGCGAAAAACCACTCGTGCTAAACCCGTGGAATGTAGAAGCACTCAAAACCATTGAAAAAGAAACAGGCAGAAAAGTAAACACTATCTTGCAACTGCGTCATCATGAGTCAATTATAAAACTGAAAAAAGAAGTTGATCAAAATCCCGGTAAAGTTTACGACATAGACTTGACATACATAACAAGCCGCGGTCAATGGTATCATTTTTCTTGGAAAGGTGACAAATCAAAATCAGGCGGTATTGCAACAAACATCGGAATTCACTTTTTTGATATGCTCACTTGGATTTTCGGCGATGTGGAACAAAACATTATCCATTACAAAGATGATAAACGTAATGCCGGTTTTCTCAAGCTAAAAAAAGCAAATGTAAGATGGTTTTTGAGCCTTGAATACGAAGATATTCCCGAAAATGTAAGAAACGAAGGCAAACGCACTTACCGTTCTATAACCGTAAACGGGGAAGAAATCGAATTTAGCGAAGGATTTACCGATTTGCACACAATAAGTTACAAACACATATTAAACAACCAAGGTTTCGGCCTTGATGATGCGTTTACATCAATAAATACAGTTTACGAAATCAGAAATGCAAATCCCGTAGGATTGAAAGGAGATTATCATCCTTTTTGTAAAAAAATAAAATGATAAGATTATGATTTACGAAGATTTAAAGAATAAAAACAAAACATTAGCTGTAATTGGATTAGGCTATGTAGGTCTGCCTATTGCACTTGCATTTGCAAAAAAGATTAAAGTAATCGGATTTGACATAAAACCCGAAAGAATTGAGTTGCTGAAAAAGAACATCGATCCGAGCAAAGAGTTGGACGCATCGGAATTTGAAGGTGCCGATATTGAATTTACCGCAAATCCGGACGATTTGAAAAAAGCACATTTTTTCATTGTAACAGTTCCCACACCAATTGACGACCATAACTTACCAGACCTGACACCCCTTTACAAAGCTAGTGAAACTGTGGGTAAAGCCCTCAAGAAAGGTGATTATGTAGTCTTTGAATCAACTGTTTATCCGGGTGCAACAGAAGAAGATTGCGTGCCGATAATGGAAAAGCATTCGGGACTTAAATTCTGTCAAGACTTTAAAGTAGGCTACTCACCTGAAAGAATAAACCCGGGCGACAAAGAACATACTATAACAAAAATCAAAAAAGTAGTTTCAGGCTGCGACGACGAAGCACTCGACAACATTGCCAAAACTTATGAATTAATTGTAGAAGCCGGTATTTTCAAAGCTGCTTCTATAAAAACTGCGGAAGCCGCAAAAGTTATTGAAAACACCCAAAGGGATGTGAACATTGCCCTAATGAATGAACTTTCCCTGATTTTCAACAGAATGGGAATAAACACTTATGATGTTTTGGCTGCAGCCGGCACAAAGTGGAACTTTTTGAAATTCTTCCCCGGACTTGTCGGCGGTCACTGTATCGGAGTGGATCCTTATTACCTGTCGTACAAGGCAAAAGAATTCGGATATTATCCGCAAATCATTGATGCAGGCCGTTTTGTAAACGACTCTATGGGTAGATATGTGGCAAAACAAACTGCAAAAAAACTCTTGCAAAAAGGCATAAACCTCCTCGAAGCCAATATTTTAATAATGGGTATCACTTTTAAAGAAAATGTGGCAGACATCAGGAATACAAAAGTTATAGATATCTACAATGAACTTTTATCATACAATGTAAAAAACATAGATTTGGTTGACTATTTTGCAGACAAAGAAGAAGTAAAACACGAGTACGGCATCGAAATGGCAGATGAAATAAAAAACAATTACGATGCCATAATTTTAGCCGTAAATCATGAGAAATATACAAATCTTCCGGAAGATTATTTTGCAGAAATAGGAACAGATAAAGTTTTATTCGTTGATGTAAAGGGAATTTACCGCAATAAGATTAAAAAACTCGATTATTGGAGTTTGTAAACATTTTAATTCCATAAAAAAAATAAAAACGCTGCAACACAACATTGTAGCGTTTTTATTTTTTTATAATCTTGCCGAAAAAGTGTTTTTGCGAACTTGTAATGATTTCTATAAAATAAATTCCATCATTTAACGAAGAAATATCGACATAAGTGCTACCGGAAGACAATATTTTAACACCATTGACAGAATAAATATTTATCGCTTTAACCGGCTCATCAACTGTTACAGTTAACAAATCATCGGCAGGATTGGGAAAAACCTGTATTTTCTGACTTATTATATTCTTGGCTGAGGTTATTTCGTTTTTGTGTGCTACAAAAGTATAAATAACATCAGTTGTCGTATCTCCGAAGTCAGATTTAAACATAACTTCCGTTCCGGTAGGATTAGGGCAAGGCATTGGGGATTTTAAATATGTCTCTGCTGTAGAAAAATGGTGTCCGAACAATTCCACTATCCCTGATGTATCTAACTTTACGGCAACAATCTGACCGGTATGTTCATCCTGACTTACATATGCCCAACCCGGCCTTAAATAATTTCTGCATGAAATATGTCCTTCTCCTGCAAAATCGGGATTATTACTTAGCACAACTCTTTTTAAAGTATCCAAATAATACATATTCAAAGTACCTGTTTCTCCCCAAAACTGTACAAAGACTTCATTCCCCTCTGCATCAAAACCAAAATCTCCGTGATTACCGTAATCTGCAATTCTTCTTAAAAATTGCAAATCAGTAGTATTGAAAATCTCAACACCGTAATGACCATTAAATGAATTTGACGAATCTAAACTATTATCCCACATTATCCCCACATAACTACCTGACTGAGAAACAGACACCCAATCCACATATTGTGGAGAAGAGGAATTACCCCATGCACCGGAAAAAGTTTTTTTACAAACCACATTCAAATTTTGTAAATCAAAAACAATAACATCCATATCGTCATCATGCTTGGCAACCAATGCCACATAATGATCGTAGATATCAATGTTTCCTTCTCCCGGACCTAATTTTACAACATCATATTCTTCCTGTAAACTGTCATTATAATAAATGTGATACAATACAGAAATAGAATCGGTATTTATGTTATAAACTTTTATCTCACCGTTCTCTCTGAAACTGTAAATCAAATCAGGATTAGTATTTGACCAATACGAAGGCCATATCTCACTACCCGGCAATTCTCTAATCATCTGATGAGTAGCATTATCATAAATAGCCACAGAATAAAATTTATATACCGTACCGTCTGCATTCCAAGGTTGAATTTTTGAATACTCATGATGAGGATACCAATCCCAATCCTGCACATGATCTGTTATTCTAACTATTTCAATGGGATCGGGTACTGAAGTATCAATTACAGTGTGTAAATAATCGGGCATTCCCATTTCAGGCGGATAAATACTCAAGTAAACCGTATCTGTAGGATATTGTGCAAACAATCCAAATACAGAAAGGAATAAAACAATAGAAAAAATTATTTTACGCATTTTATTTAACTTTAATATTCATATACCACTCTACCGTCATTTTAACGGCAGTATCCAAGTCATAAGCAGGTTGAAAGCCAAGAGTGGTTTTTATTTTTTCAATGGAGAAGTGATAATCTTTACCACCGTTATTTATTCTGTATGGAGTCAAAAAAGGTTCTTTTTTTATTCCCAACAATGAATGTATGCCGTAATAAATTTTTGCGGCTGCCATTGCCACACCGTAAGGTATCGAAACAGGTTTGAATTCAACTCCGAGTGCTTCGGTTAACTTTTTGTTAAACTCATTCCAAGTAATATCAAGCCCGTCGGTAACGATAAAAGCTTCTCCGACCGCAGCAGGATGATGTGATGCCAACATTATTGCATCAATCAAATTGTAAATAAATGTCGGACAAGTTTTTGATTTCCCGTGATTTATTTGCGGCACTTTCCCTTTTTCAATCTCTTTCAAATATTTCAGCATAAAAGTCCTGTCGTTCGGTCCGAAGACATTTCCCGGTCGAATTGCCGTTATCTCCATACTTGTTTCTTTGGCAAATTCCCAAAGCCAATTTTCCGCCATTAGTTTTGTTGCCGCATACGGAATAAGATTTTCTGCAGGAGGGTCTGTTTCTTTGATATTTGTCCTGCCAAAACCGTGAAACGCAACTGTGCTTATGTATACAAATCTCTTTACACCTACATTACTTGCCAACTTTGCAACATTTACCGTTCCGTCAAAATTTACCCTTTTGAACTTTTCAAAAGGTCCCCAATCCGCAGCCAATCCTGCCACATGGAACACCACATCAACACCTTCAAACCAATCCTTATCCAGTGTATTGTTATTGGCAATATCGCCGTAAACCAGTTTAACATCCACACCTTCCAAAAAAGACAAATCTGATGTCTTACGAACAAGCCCGATAACTTCAAATCCTTGTTCCCGCAGTCTTTTTACCAGACTGCTGCCTATAAAACCGTTTGCTCCGGTTACCAATGCTTTTTTCATTTGTTTACTTTTTGCTCATTATTCTTAATCATCCCTATGAAACTATTGAAATTTTGAAACAAATAAGAACCTGAAACAATAAGATTCTGAAACGAGTTCAGAATGACATTTTCAGTTTAAATAACTATGCTGTGTGATTATTGTTGTATTTAATTGAATGCTATTAGTCATTTTATTGTGTTTCTAATCAATTATAAATTTTTCATTTGGTTGTAATAATTTTTCCGTTTTCTATTTTATGCAAAACACTCGGTATGCTGATTTTATTTTTAATTTCTTCCATTCTTTCGGTGTGTGTATCGGTAATGAAGATTTGTCCGCTGTGAGATTCCGACAATTCTTTAATCATTCTTTCCACCCTGTTTTCGTCCAATTTGTCAAAAACATCGTCCAAGATTAAAATCGGTTTTTTTCCCGATTGTTTCTCTATAATTTTTTCTTCTGCAAGTTTCAGGGCTATCAAGAGTGTTTTTTGCTGCCCTTGTGACGCTATTTTTTTCAGTTTCAGTTCGTTAATCTTAAAAATCAGGTCGTCTTTATGAATGCCTTTGGTTGTGTATTGCAATATTTTATCGTTTTCTATGGATTCTGCAATAAGTTCCGGAAGAGGTTTTTCATTCAGGTGTGATTTGTATTCAATCGTGATTTTATAATTGTCTTCTGCTATCTTGTAATAAAAGTAGTTGAACAAATCAATAAGTTGCAGGGTGATTTCTTTTCGCTTGTTGTAAATAACAGTGCCATATTCGTTTAGTTTTGCCGACCAAGGTTCCAAAAGGCGGTTGTCAAAATACCCCGAAATAGCCATTTGTTTGAGCAGGGCGTTTCTTTGCTTCAAGGCTTTGTTGTAATTTACAAGACTGCTGAGGTATTCGTGGTCAAATTGCGAAATGAGAATATCAAGAAATTTTCTTCTCACTTCGCTTCCTTCCGAAATCAAAGTGGTATCGTTGGGTGTGATTATTATCAATGGTATAAGTCCTATGTGGTTTATCAGTTTGTCGTATTCTTTGTTGTTACGCTTAAAGATTTTGCGTTTGCCTTTTTCAAAAGTAGCCTTAATGGTTTCTACACCGCCGTCGTATTTGTAAATGCCTTCTATAAAGTAAAAGTTTTCATCCGAGTGTGTGTTAATTAGTTGTGAGTCATTGATGTTAAAGTAGCTTTTTGTGAACGAAAGCAGGTAAATGGCATCGAGAATATTAGTCTTTCCCGAAGCGTTTTTGCCTGTGATAAAGTTTATCCCTTCGGAAAAATCAATTTCCAATTCTTTGTAATTCTTAAAGTTACGCAAGGAAAGGTGTTGTATGTACATTTCAGTTGTTTTTATAACAAAACACCGGCCTTGAAATCAAAGCCGGTGATAATTGTTTATGTATTACAAGGTTATTATTTTTCTATCCTTATTCTTGCATCAACGGCTGTAATATTATTGCCGCTTGCAAGCAAAGGATTTATGTCCATTTCAAATATTTCGGGAGCTACCGTTACCAGTTTAGATAGCCTTACGATAAATTCGGCAAATTTTTCTTGATTTATAGGTTCTTGACCTCTCACGCCTTCAAAGATCTTGTAACTCTTCAGGTTTTTAATCATTTCTCCGGCTTCAAACTTTGTAAGCGGAGCCAAACCTACGCTAACATCTTTCAGCACTTCCACAAAAATTCCGCCCATACCGGCCATTACGAGATGACCGTAGTTGTCTTCGCTTTTTGCACCCAAAAACAGTTCCGTGCCGCTAATCATCGGTTGCATAAGCACACCCGTAGCATCTTTTATTGCCATAAGCCTGTCAAATTCAGCGGATACCGTATTATCGTCCTTTACATTAAGCACAACACCGCCTACATCGGATTTATGCACGGGACCAACCACTTTCATTACGAGAGGATAACCTATTTCTTTTGCAAAATCAAGGGCTTCTTGCTTGCTGCTAACGGTTTTTTCTTTTACGGTATCAATTCCAGACGCTTCAAGTATCGCCTTCACTTTTTCAGGCGGTAAATATCCGTTTCCGGCATTGTCCACTATTTCTCTTATTTTAGCTTCATCAATTTTTACATCGTCACTTGAAGCTTCAAATAGCGATTTGTTTCTTATTGCATTGTTTACCACCCTGCTGAAAGCTTGTCCGAATATTACTTCGTCAAAGAAAGCAACGTGACCTTTACCGATAAAATATTCGATTTCCTTTTTTACATTGATTACGGAAGGCAAAATCGGGAAAATCGGTTTGGGTGAATTTTGCATTTTTTCGTGCAAAACATCATATACATCATACACTTCAAATAGTCCCGGGCTGCCGAAAATCACAGCCATTGCATCAATATGGCCAAAGTCGTTGTTTACAGCATCAATGATGTGCCCTAACTGTTCGGCTGTTCCTGTAGCAAGGAAGTCTATAGGATTCTTTACCGATGAACCGGGGAATAGTTTTTCCAAAAGCCTGTCTGCAGCTTCGCCTTCTATGGCGGGTACATTAAGACCTCCGTTAGACAAAGTATCGGTAAGCATAACTGCCGGACCGCCGGCGTGTGTGATTATTGCAATGTTTTTACCTTTTACTTCGGGGTGCATAAATACCCCTGCTATTGTTGCAAGTTCTTCCCTGCCGTAAGCCCTTACTATGCCGGCTTTTTTGAACAATGCTTCCACAGCGACATCACTTCCTGCCAAAGCTCCCGTGTGTGAAGATGCCGCACGGCTGCCTGCTTCTGATGTGCCGGCTTTAATTGCTGCTATTTTCGCACCTTTTTTGATGAGTGAACGGGCGTGTTTCAGCAGCTTTTCGGGTTTCTTTATGCTTTCAAGGTATAATAGTTTGACTTTTGCACTTTTGCCTTCTTCATAAGTTTCGTCCATATATTCCAAAATGTCCTCCACACCGAGTTGGGCACTGTTACCTACGGAATACACGCTTGAAAAAGTCAATCCTTTAGGTATGCCGGACTCCATAATGAAAACGGCTGTAGCACCTGATCCTGAAATAAAATCAACTCCGTCCGGTGTAAGTTTGGGCACTGGTGTGGTAAATACACCTGCATAATTGTAGTTCATTACACCTATGCAGTTCGGACCTATGAGAGATGCATTGTGCTTGTTTACAATGTCAACAATTTCTTTTTCGAGTTTTGCGCCTTCTTCGCTTTCTTCACTGTATCCTGCCGATAAAATGATAAAGGCTTTTGTGTTTTTTTGTTCGGCAAGTATTCTAACTGTTTCTACCGTATATTTTGCCGCAATTGCAATTATTGCCAAATCTACTTGCGGTAAATCTTCTACCGTTTTATGTGTTTTTATTCCTTGAATTTCGTCTTCTTTGGGATTTACCACATAAAGTTTGTCGGTGTTAAATCCGTTGTCAATCAGGTTTTTCAGAACCCTTCCGCCCGGTTTGTGAATATTGTTCGAACCGCCTACTACTACTATTGACTGCGGGTTTATAAGCTCTTTTGTTACCATATCATTAAATTTTTTCGAGTTCTACTGAAAAATGCCTTAAAATAGGTGCTTCTTTTACAATTTTATATCCTGTTGTTATGGAATCTCTTCTGTCGTAAATATTTTTCAGGGCAACTGCCACTACATCCATATGGTTGTTTGTGTAAACCCTTCTCGGAATGGCAAGTCGCATAAATTCAAGTTTCGGGTACCTGTTTTCACCTGTTTCAGGGTCTCTGTCAGCAAGCAAAGTGCCTATTTCCACACCTCTCACGCCTGCTTCTTTGTAAAGTTCTATGGTAAGGGTTTGTGCTTGATATTGTTCTTTTGGAACTTTATGCAAGAATTTTTTTGCATCTACAAAAATTGCGTGTCCGCCAATCGGTTTTTGAATCGGTATGCCGAATTCTATCAAACGGTTGCC
This sequence comes from Bacteroidales bacterium, assembly GCA_026996635.1. Taxonomy (GTDB): domain Bacteria; phylum Bacteroidota; class Bacteroidia; order Bacteroidales; family JALTDM01; genus JALTDM01. The sequence continues at coordinate 20,041 of JALWKH010000140.1, forward strand.
AAGGTATTCGGTTTGCTTAATGCGTGTTTCAAGGTATTCGTATTCAATGCCTTCGTAAAGTCCTCTGGCAAGTGCAGCCATATCCCTGCCTGCAAGCCCGCCGTAAGTAATAAAGCCTTCGAACATTATATTGAACATCTTGGCTTTGTCAAACAATTCGGCATCGTTCATTGCAATAAATCCGCCGATATTAACGATAGCGTCTTTCTTACTACTCATCGTCATCATATCGGCATACTTGAACATTTCAGCCACAATGTCTTTTATCGACCAATCTTTGTATTCCTCTTCACGCTGTTTGATGAAATAAGCGTTTTCGGCATATCTGGCAGAATCAAAAAGAACTTTGATGCCGTATTTGTGTGAAAGTTCATAAACTTCTTTAATGTTTTTGAGAGAAACCGGTTGTCCACCCGAAGTGTTGCAAGTAACGGTAACTACAACGAAAGGAATTTTTTCCCGCGGATATTTTTTGAAAACATCTTCCAACTTGTTTAGGTCAATGTCACCTTTGAACGGATGATACAAATCTGTATCGTATGCCTCATCTATGGTGCAGTCTATTGCGTGAGCTTTTCTGAATTCAATATGACCTTTGGTTGTGTCGAAGTGTGCATTGCCGGGAACGATATCGCCTTCTTTTACCAGTGCGGAAAACAAAACATTTTCTGCAGCCCGTCCTTGGT
>JALWKH010000141.1 GCA_026996635.1 Bacteroidales bacterium
TTTTACATTCCTCGGCTTTCCGTACCAAGTTATATTTTTCTTATTAAAAAACAATATTGATTTTTCTTTGTCAAAAAACTTTTTAAACTCCTCGTTCTCCACAAAAGCCACCACAAAAACATTCTTCCCTTTACCACGCAACCACTCTATAAATTCGGAAATAATTTTATACTTTTCAATGCTGTCTATATTCGAAATCAAAGCAATTTCTTTTGCATCGTTGAGATTCAAAAATTTGACTTCACGATTAACCTTCGCAGCCTTTTTGTCTAGAAGCCAATAGCCGATTTTATTCTTCAAATTATTAAACATAAACTACAATATCCTTTTAATTTTCACAAGGTTATGAGAATATTCGCCTGTGTCGGAATCAATTATTCCTTTTTCGTCAAATCTGTCAATCTTCACCCTGCCCGAAGCGTGAATAATTTTGTCCCTGTCCAACAAAATACCCACGTGTGTAATATGTTCTTCATCTTTTCCGAAAAAAGCCAAATCTCCCAACTGAATATCCAAATGTGAAATTATATCCACACCTATATTTGCCTGGTCTTTGGCATCACGCGGCAAGGCTATTCCCATAATTTTATAAACAATTTGCGAAAACCCGGAACAATCAATTCCCCAGTATGTTCTGCCACCCCACAAATAAGGTGCATTCAGGTACTTTTTGGCAACTGTGGACAATATTTTTTTGTTGTCGTAAACAAATTCCACTTCTATCACACTTTCGTAATAATAATAATAGTCACCGAAAATTATAAACGACCGGTCTTCTTTGTCGAAATTAGGCAAAGTGCTACCTGAAGGGATAAGCATATTTTGCCTTGTGGTGTTGTTCCTGATTACATTTATGGTCTGCACAGGCACATAAGATTCGCTGTGAACAATCTTGCGGTATTCTGCATCATCGGTTATGGGGGTTACCATTTTCTTGTCCACCCACCCTTCATATCCGTCAAAATCGGCTTTTATCCTGTACCACTTTTCGGTTTCTTCCGTAAGTTCAAAAGTCTCGCCGAAAAGCACTTGAGTAACCATCTCCGTCCTTTCGTCCGGCTCTATTCTTACCGGTATAAGTGGTAATAAACTTATTGCTTTCATAGTTGATTTTACTTATTTTGCCATAAAGATAACAAATATGTTTCTTTACAATAACTACGCATTTTTATACGGATAATCCAAATTATAATGCAGCCCGCGGCTTTCTTTTCGTTCCATTGCCATTTTTATTACCAAATAGGCAACATTTATTGAGTTACGCAACTCGCAAATCTCCCTGCGTATCTTTGACCTGCGGTATAATTGTTCGGTTTCTTTGTACAGAATTTCAAGGCGGTCAAGTGCACGCTTCAGGCGAATATCCGTTCTCACTATTCCCACATAATAACTCATTATTTGCTTCAATTCTTTTGTGCTTTGGGTAATTAGGACCATTTCTTCGTTCAGGGTCGTGCCTTTATCATCCCAATCGGGAATATTATCAGGTATTTGGTGATTGTGCAAATTCTCAATGGCATCCATTGCAGAGCGGTGCGAATAAACGAGCGCTTCGAGCAATGAGTTGGAAGCAAGCCTGTTTGCCCCGTGCAGTCCGGTATGAGCCGCCTCTCCCCCGGCATACAAATTTGCTATACTGCTTCTTCCGTTTTTGTCAACAATTATACCGCCGCATAAATAATGAGCGGCAGGTGTTACGGGTATATAGTCCTTGGTTACATCTATTCCCAACGATTTGCATTTGGCAACGATATTCGGGAAGTGTGTATTAAGCACATCTTTGTTTATCTTTGTTGCATCCAGATACACATATTCAACCCCGAGGCTTTTCATTTCGCTGTCTATTGCCCTTGCTACAATATCACGCGGTGCCAAGTCTTTCCTATCGTCATATTTTGCCATAAAGGCTTCTTCTTTTTGATTCTTAAGAACGGCACCTGCTCCACGCAACGCTTCAGTTATCAGGAATGAAGGACTCTCACCCGGATTGTACAAAGCAGTTGGGTGAAATTGTACAAACTCCATATTGTTTATCAACCCCTTGGCACGATAAACCATAGCTATTCCGTCTCCTGTAGCAATCGGCGGATTTGTCGTGGTTTCGTAAATATTTCCTATTCCACCTGTAGCTATATAAATTTTATCTGCCAGAAAAGTATAAATTTCGTTAGTTTTCAAATCTTGCACATACAACCCGTAAGCTTCAATGGGGGTGATACATCTTTTTACAAGCTGTCCAAGATGGTGTTGGGTAATTATATCGATAGCAAAATAATGCTCAAACATATCGATATTAGGGTGCTTGCGGACTTCATTCGCCAATTTTTCTTCTACTTCGTATCCTGTATTGTCTTTATGGTGCAGAATCCTGTTTTCCGAATGCCCGCCTTCTTTACCGAGATCATAATTGCCATTGTCCGATTTGTCAAAAACCACACCCCATTTTTCAAGGTCTTTTATCCTTTCGGGAGCTTCGGTAATAACCATTCTCACCACATCTTCATCACATAATCCGTCACCCGCTATCAATGTGTCTTTTATATGTTCTTCAAACGAATCTTTATTTGAAATTACTGCCGCTATACCACCCTGTGCATATTTAGTATTACTGTCGGTTATTGTTTCTTTGGTAACAATAGCCACTTTGCCCTTTTCTGCAGCTTTCAGAGCAAAGCTCAAACCGGCTATTCCGCTTCCTACAACGAGGAAATCATAAAATTTTTTCATAATGACTGTTAATTAAGTTCATCCAAATCAATATCTTCTTCTTCGTCAAATATGCTCAACAGTGGTTCGGCAAACGCTTTAGTGGTAATATACCTTTCCAGAGACATTAGTAAAGACGGCAGTAGTAATAAGTTTGTAATCATTGCAACAATCAGTGTCATTGACACTAACAATCCGAGGGCAACAGTTCCGCCAAAGTCCGAAAAAACAAAAATGAAGAAGCCGAAAAACAAAACAATGGAAGTGTGAAACATACTGATTCCAACATGCTTGATAGCTTCGGATACAGACATGCCTATTTCCCATTCATTGTTTTTAAGTTCCAAACGATAGCGTGATAAAAAGTGAATGGTATCATCTACCGAAATACCGAATGCAATACTGAAAACCAAAATGGTAGAAGGCTTAAGCGGAATACCTGCAAAACCCATTACGCCGGCAGTTATCAATAACGGTAACAAGTTGGGAACAAGTGAAATAAGCACCATCCTTAACGAACCGAAAAGCATTGCCATAAATATTGCAATAAGCACAATAGCCAGAATCACACTCCAAATCAAATTATTTATAAGGTATCGCATACCTTCCATATAGATTATGCTTATTCCGGTGAGGATGGTATTATATTTTTCGGCAGGGAAAATGCTGTCCACATCGGCTTTCATCTTCTTTACAAGATCTTTCATTTTTATTGTTCCGATATCGGCAACTTCCACACTAATACGGGCTTTGCTCATAGATGTATCCACAAAGGATTTCATTATTCCCTTGCTGTCTTTTGCTTTTTTTACATAAGACATTATGAAATTCCGCTCCATACCTTTCGGCAAGGAATATTTACGCGGATTGAGATTATAATACGCTTGTTTGGTAAACTTTACCAATTCTATATAAGACAGCGGTCTTGAAAGTTCGGGATATTCTTCAAATTTCTTTTGGAGTTTATCTATCTTTTTCATTACGGAAGGCTTGAGCAAACCTTTTTTCTTTTGGGTATCTATCATTATCTCAATGGGCAAAACTCCTTTAAAGTATTTTTCAAAAAATTTCAAATCCACATACACTTTATCGTGATGCGGTATATCATCTACCATATAGCCGAGTATCTTAATTTTGCCCAAACCGATTATTGCGGCAACAGCAACAATAATGACAGAGGCATATAGTAGTTTTCTCTTTTTTGTAAAAACTGTAGTTACAAAATTCAAAAATACGGTAGAAAAGCGACTGTCAAGGTGCTTGAAATGTTTTGACGAAGGAGCAGGCGAAAAACTGTATAGTGTAGGAATAATAATAAGTGTAAGCAAAAACAGCCCGAAAATACTCAATGAAGCAATTACCCCGAATTCTTTTAGTATTTTACTATTTGTTATCACAAAAGTACCAAATCCGGTTGCGGTGGTAAGATTAGTCAAAAATATGGCATTCCCGGTCTTGGAAATTGTGCGTTGAAGTGCTTTTATCTTATTGGAATGGCTTTTAAATTCCATAAAATAATGATTCAGCAAGTAAATTGTATTTGGGATACCGATAACAATAATAAGTGGTGGTAGCATGGCGGTAACCATAGTTATTTTGTAACCGAAAATGCCCATAAACCCGAGTGTCCATATCAAACTTATCAAAACCACAATGGAAGCAAACCCAATTACTTTGAAAGATCTGAAAAAGATGTAAAGTATGATAATGGTTACAAGAAATGCCAACACAACAAACACTTTCATCTCTTTCTCTATCTTCTCTGAAATTGCAGTCCTGATATAAGGCAAACCGGAATAATGTATTGTTAAACCATATCGCTTCCCCCAATCGTCATACATTTTCACAATATCATCTATTACTGCAATACGTTCTTTACTGTCAACAAGTTTTTTTTGGAATGTTATTGCGGTCAGATATACATTTGCCGTATCATTGTAAATAAACGACTTGTAAAACGGAAGGTTAAAAACCAGATTTTTCAATGAATCCAACTCATCTTGAGATGTAACACTGTCAGGGAACAATGGCTTTACTACAAATCTTTTTTCTTCGATATTCTTTTTAATCAAATATAAATCGGGCACGGACATTATTGCGGTAATGCCTTTAATCTTTTTTATTTTCTCGTTTATAGCCCTGTATTCGTTAAACTTCTTTAGTGTAAAAAAACTTGAGTCTTGAATACCGATAATGAAAACATTTGCCTCTTCGCCGAAAGTCTTTTTGAAGTAATTGTATTCTTTGTATTCTTGGCTTGATTTAGGCAAGAGAGTTGCATACTCGTAACTCAATTTAACCTTGGTAGATTCAAAAAACATATATAAGGTAAACAAACCTATCAGAGTAAGTAACCAAGCTCTGTTACGTAAAATCAAACCTGCAAACTTATTCCACATCATCATTACATTTAATTACACAAAAGTAACAAAAAAATACCTGCTTATCTTTATTCTTTAATAAAAATGCTCGGGTAGTGAGGTTCATAAAAATAAAAAGACCGCCCTGAAATTTGTAGGCGGTCTCATAAAAATTATTTATTTCAAAAATAGTGTTAGTCTAAATATAGAGGTAAATTTTGAGCAGTCTCGCGAATTCCTTATTAGAAATATAGGTAGAAGCGAAATGGTAAAGGAGATGGATATTTCCATTCGGGTAGTTGAAGATGAAATTCAGCCCCTATATTCATTTAGCCAAAATAACCTGCTCGATTTGAAGACTTGAAATTTTTATATAATTCTAAGATTTAGAGCAATATAGGAGACTATTTAAATGATTAGCTGGATGCAAAAGCATAAAAAATATTTGATAATTACTATCTGGATAAGTGTGATTACATTTGTAGGAGCCGGTTTTGTAGGATGGGGTTCATATGTATATGGTAGCAAATCGAGAGCAAT
>JALWKH010000142.1 GCA_026996635.1 Bacteroidales bacterium
TCAAATCAAATTCTCCGAAATCGACCTTTGCATTAACATTATTATTTATCTGTTCTTTAGTCAATTCCACTATTTTACCCTTGAAAATAAAGGGAATGGAAACTATTGCAACCAACAGCAACAAAATCAAAATAGCGAAATACTTTATTACCTTTTTCATAGCACTCATTTTTTTACAAATGTATAACAATTTTATATTATTTCAAACCATTATCCCAATGCAATATCCAAAACCATCATTATAGTGAAACCTATCATTGCACCTATTGTTGACAAATCAGTGTTTTGACCGATTTGCGACTCTGGAATAAGCTCTTCTATAACAACAAAAATCATAGCTCCCGCAGCAAAAGAAAGTGCATATGGCAAAATAGGAACTACTACTGAAACCAAATAAGCACCTATTACAGCCGCTATAACTTCCACAAATCCGGATAATTGCCCATACCAAAACCCTTTCCATCTGCTTAAACCCTCTCGCCTCAACGGAACAGATACCGCTGCACCTTCAGGAAAATCCTGTATGCCAATACCTATAGCCAAAGAAACAGCAGCCACCAAAGTATGCACATCAGGAGTGTTTGCCATTGCACCAAACGCAACTCCCACAGATAAGCCCTCGGGAATATTATGCAAGGTAATTGCAAGCACCAACAAAACACTTCTTCTCCAGTTCGTCTTTACTCCTTCCGCTTTCTCGTCGGGAAATCCCAAATGCAAATGCGGTATCAACTTATCCAATAAAAACAAAAACAATCCACCGCTTAAAAAGCCTATCGAAACAACCACCCACGGAATATCACCCTGTTCGGCAGAAATTTGGATAGCGGGCGCCAATAAACTCCAAAAGCTCGCTGCAATCATCACCCCCGCAGCAAACCCCAACATAGTATTCAGCACCTTTAGATTTATTTTCTTGAAGAAAAAAATCATTGCTGCACCAGCCGAAGTGAGAAGCCAAGTAAAAGTTCCCCCAAGCAACGCCAGCAATATAGGGCTGTAATCCAAATACTCACTCCAGTTCATTGGTATTGTTGTTTTCTATCCCTTTAATGTTTTCAGTTATTCCTTCTATTTCTCCTGCTGTTTTTTTCGGATTTATCTTTGAAAGGTCTTTAATCTTTTCGAATCTGCCCAGCAAATTACCTCTGCCTTCGGAAAGTTTGTTCAAAGCACTGTTATAAGTTTTGGCAGCAGTGTTCAGACTTGAACCTATTTTGCGGAAATCATCGGTAAAACCGACAAACTTTTCATAAAGGTCGTTTACTTGCTTAATAATTTTGTCAACCTTATCTTTTTGTTCCTCCTGCCTCCACATATAAGCAATGGTATTAAGAACGGCAAGCAATGTGGTAGGCGTAACAATAATCACTTTCTTATCAAAAGCATAATTATAGAGGTTTGCATCCACACTCATTGCTATAGAAAAAGCCGCTTCTACCGGTAAAAACATCAAAACAAAATCAAGTTGGTGGAGTTCTTTTATATCCTCATATTTTTTGCGGGCAAGCTCGTCAATATGCTTTTTCACACTGGAATAAACTTTGGATGACGCACTCTGCTGTTCTTCCTTACTCTCGGCAGCAAACCATTCATCCACGGCATTTAATGTTACTTTTGAGTCAATGATAACAGACTTACCTTCAGGAAGTTTAACAATAAAATCCGGTATTTGCTTTCTCCGTTCTTCATCGTCTCCGGTAGTCTTAAAAACTTGCTGTTCGGTAAAATGTATGTTTTCTTGCAGTCCTGCTCTTTCCAAAAGCAATTTTACTTGTATTTCACCCCAAGTGCCTTGAGTTTTCACCTCACCTTTTAAGGCTTTGGTCAGGTTTTTGGCTTCATTTTGCAAATTGTTGCTTAAGTCGGCAAGCATTTTTATTTGTGTTTCCAGAGATGAAAACTGCTTGCTTTCATAATTCTGCTTTTCTTCAACCGCTTTTTTGAAATCCTCTATTTTTTCTTTGAGCGGAGCAAGTAAATCTTCAAGTTTTTGCTTATTGGTGGATGTTAATTCATTTTTCCCGGTTTCAAGCAATTTTTTGGTAATGTTTTCTATCTTTGTCAGGAGGATTTCTTCATTCTCTTTTTGCTGTTTTTCAATTTCTTGCAGTTGTTTCTCAAGGGCATTGTTTCGTTCCTCTTCCCTGCCGAGATTTTCTTTGTACTCTGCAATTTTTTCATTTAGCAATCTTATTTCCTCTTTGTATTCGGAAATTTGTTTGCCGTAATCTTCTTCTTTTTCTTTCAAACTTTCAATTTCTTGATTTTTTGCCGAAACTTCCTTTTCAAGATTGATAATCGCATCGTTTTTTTCCAGACTTAAAGAATTTACTTTGTCCTGAAGTTCCGAAATCTTTTTTGTCTGCTTAAAATATAAAACAATAACAACTAACAAAATAAGGCTAACTAACGCTAAAGCAATTTCCATAGTGGTATTTTTTATTCGTTTTCAAAATAAGGTCTCATAGCATCAAGCAAAATCTTCGGTGGTCTCATCGGTCTTCCGGTTTGCATATCGGCAAAAGTCATCAGAGTATATCCTTCGTTAGTCTTATCACCTGCTTCGTTGTAAACTTCGTAATAAAACATTATTCTCGCGGTAGGCATCTCTTTTACAATCACTTTCACCGTAATAACATCATCATACCTCGCAGGTTTGTAATACCGTATTTTCATTTCCACAACAGGCATAATAATACCCATATCCTCCAATTGACGATAACTCAACCCGATTTTTCGCATAAGGTCAGTCCTTGCAACTTCATAATACGCAGCATAATGACCGTAATAAGCATATCTCATTTGGTCGGTTTCACTATACCTCACCCTGATTTTAGATTCACTTGTAAGCATAAATTCAGTTTTTTATTTAAAATTTCATCTACAAAAATAGTTTTTTTGCCGATAAGTTTCAACTTGGAAAGAAAAAATAAAAGGGAGACTTGACTAAAGCCTCCCTTTTATTTGGTTAAATGAAAAAACAATTCACTCTTATTTATGAAGAACTGTTAATTTGGTTTGATAAATGCCATAATCTGTTTTTAAAATTATGTTATAAACACCATTGCTTAATGATTTGGTGTCAAAGCTATAAGTTTTTGCATTTCCATAACCGCCTGCATCAATAACTTTCACAGTTTGTCCCACCATGTTTGTCACATATAATGAGTATTCAGAACTTTTGGGCAACACTACAGAAACTTTTGCTGTTGTTTTGACAGGATTAGGATATACGTTAATCACAGGTTTAATCTTTCCCTCATTTATCATTTGATCAATTAACCATTCAGGCATTGCTTCTTCGAGTCTTGGATTATCATTATTTCCGGAATGTATTTGTGAATACAAATTACCGGGACCAAAAGTATTTACATTACTGTTACCACCACCTACAGATACTTCTTCCATAGAAGTTATATCCACATTTGCCGTCGGATAACCTAAGGTATCCAAATCAAGATTCTCTTTATGATTTTTGCTGCAAGATGGTACATATAACAACCACCCTGCACCACAACCATTAGCATCCCAAACAATAAAAATATAATAATTGTCAGTTTCAACCCAAACATTATCATCAGTACCCAGTTGGTTACCATCTAAATCATACCATTCGTAAGAATAATCGGGAGTTCCACCTGTTACACTAGCTGTAATATGGGCATAACAAAGGTCATAGAACAATAATCGGTACCATTTTCCTGAAAATGTAGCATCTAACGAATCAGGTTGAGTCAAGGTTACTGTTTCCGACACACTATTAGGACAACCATCGGTTACGGTTACGGTATAATCTCCTGCAGGTAGATTTGATATAACCGATGTGGTTTCACCATTCGACCAATGATAAGTATAAGGCGGGAAACCATCACTTGCACTTACTGAAATTTGTCCTGTACTATCTCCGTAACACAATATTTCACTATCGATTTGTGTAGTTATAGTTAAAGGCGGATGATATTCCAGCTTGGCACTTGCAATAGCTTTACACCCATAATCGTCCGTTACGGTAACCGTATAATCATCTTCACTAAGTCCGGTTATAGTTTGCCCTGTTTCTCCGTTAGACCAGCTATAATAGAATGGTCCGTAACCTTCATTAGGATTTGCAGTGATAGAACCGTCATCAGGACCTGAACAACCGGGATCTTGAACATCTAATGTTACTCCGTCAAAGCAACCGTATTTAGCAATAAAACCATCATATTTCCCGGGATTTGTATTACTTAGTTGAATAGCTTCATTAAAGCTTAAACCATTCGAATTAAATTTTCCGACAACATAAACATGATTTGTTTCGTCAACCACCAACTTTTTTATTCTGCTTTTGCCGCTGCCATCTGACTGTATAGCAACACATTTATCAAAATTACCATCAGTATCCAAAACACCGATAAACGGTGTCGTATTATTTGAAGCTATCAATGTAGTGTTACCCCATTCCAAAGTATCAGAAAATAATCCGCCTACGTATAAATCTCCATTTCGATAATATATATCAAGAGCTCTATCATCGCCACTTGAATTTATTGTTTTATACCATACTATATTTCCATTGTCATCAAATTTAGCGAGAAAAATATCATCCAATCCATTAGCAACAAGAGAAACGGAACCTAGATCTAATGTTTGTTGGAAATAGCCTGCGACATATATATTTTGACCATCATCAGTTATTCCCCACAACTCATCATACAAACCTGTTCCCGGAAAACTTTTAACCCAAATAACATTACAATCTTTATCAACCTTAGCAATCATAAAATCTCTTGTATGGTTTCTACTAAACAAAGTATCATTCCCCCAAATAAGAGTATCCGAAAAATATCCTGCTAAATACACATAATTGCCTACAGTTCTTAACCCTGCAATCATAATTCCCCAATAACCTGATGAAAATATTCTGTGTGCATTTATTAAATTACCATTTAAATCATATTTGGCAAGATAATAATTTTTTGTATTAGTACCTTCTAAAGTGGTATCAGCCGACTTTGAAATTAATGTATTATAAAAATATAAACCTGCTACATATAAATATGTTCCATCTGAGGTAATTGCACGTCCTTTTTGTTTTCCTTCATTAGATGCCATATTTTTCAACCATATGGCATTGCCGTATTTGTCCAACTTAAGTAAAAAAGCATCGATGCTTCCCGTAGAAGAAATAGACAAATCATCTACAGAAAGAACATCCCCGAAACTACCAGTTAAATAAATATTACCTGCATTATCAACATATAAATCTTTAGGATCGTCTGCATAAGTATTGCCAATTTGTTTCACCCATAAAACGTTACCAAATTTGTTAACGGAAATAAGAATAATATCTTTCTGGTCAGGAGTTGTTGAGGAATATGTTTGCCCTCCTATTGTAACACTTCCCAACAATTCGGAAAGAATCACGTAATTCCCGTTTTCATCCTGCTTTATTGCCTCAGGCTCTAAATTTTCATTTCCAGCAATTTGTATATTCCATAGCCAAGTTTGAGAGTATAACGAATATGTCGAAGTAAGTAAGAAGATTAAAACATTTATAATTATTTTTTTCATTTTCCTTTTTCCGTTTTTTCATTTAACCGCTTTTGATACGCTACTATAG
>JALWKH010000143.1 GCA_026996635.1 Bacteroidales bacterium
CATTACTTCTTTGTTGGTAGAATATACCAGACCGCCGTCTTCCGTTTTTATTCGTTTTTTATTCTTATTTTTACCCATAATTTTATTTTTATGCTTACAGGATTGCCGGTTTTTATAATTCTTACATATTCGCTTGTAATAGCAATACTTGCCTTACGATTGGCAAAAATAAAAGAAAAAAATAAAACCCGTTGTAACAACCCTCCTCGACTAACTATAATTATACCTGTTAAAAACGAAATAAAAAATATTGGAAGGCTGGTTAATGAATTCACTAACCAATCTGTTGGGAAACACCAATACGAAATAATTTTTGCCGACGACAATTCTACGGATGGAACACTGAAAAAATTGTTGGAGATAAACCGGAATAGGAATAATATTATGGTAGTTGCCAATAAACAATCAGGGAAAAAGCATGCAATGATAAATGCGGCAAAAGTTGCTTCCGGAGAGTTTTTGATATTTACAGATGCAGATACAATTCACGACGATAAATTTGTAGAAAGCTGGAAAAACTTTATTTGTAACAACCCGAATATGCTACTTTCTTTTGGTAATGTGGCTTACCGCGATAATAAGAAAAATTTTATTACTGCTTTTCAAAATTTTGAATTTTCCGTACTTCAGGCAGTCGGTATAGCAACTTCCGCTTTGAAAATAACTGCAATAGGAAGTGCCGCAAATATGGCTGTAAATAAATCTTTTTTTCTGTCAAAAATAAAGGAAATAAAACCTGAAATTCCTTCGGGTGATGATATGTTTCTTTTAATAGCCGGAAACAAGCAAGACAGAAAAAAAGTAAAATGGAATACAGCATCATATGTATATACACACCCCAAAGAAACTTTTTCTGATTTTATCAAACAAAGAATCAGGTGGGTAGGAAAATCAAAATATTATGACTATTTACCAATTTTAGTACTTTCTACACTGACTTTTTTGGCAAACATAAGTTTTGTTGCCTTAATTTTTAGTGTTTCTTTTTCAGCTTATTTTACACTCTTATTTAAAGTTTTGAGTGAAATAGGGTTATTGTGTGTTTATCGTTCAAAAGTGCTTAAAATAAAGCCTGAATACAATTTTTTCTACATTATTATGTCGGCAATATTATACCCTTTTTATGCCACCGTGGTCATTCCGGTTTCACTTATTCTTTTTAGGAAAAAATCTACGGTAGGCTTTAACCAAAATTAACCTTCCCAATGTAAAAATATCATAAGAGATGTAACAAATACTTTTCAAAAAATGCGGATACTTAAATAAATAAGAAAATTTTAAACGCACTACATTAAATTGCTGGCTGATGGCAAAACGGTATGATACGGAATCAGGAGTGAAATTATAAACTGTCAGGGTTTCCGGCAAAATATGAATCTTATTTTTGCTTGCGGTACGGATCCATAATTCATAATCTTCTGCGTGGTAAAATTTATTGCTGTATTTTTCTTGCTTTAAAATTTCCGTTCTGTACAAAATACTTGAATGAACAATAAAATTATACCTCATCAAATTATTTATTATCTCTTCATAAGTAGAAAATCTTGCTTGCAGCGGAAAATGTCTTTCTATTCCGAAAGTTATGACCTTTGCCCAAGTAGCCACCATTACATAACCGGGATGTTTTTCCAGAAAATCGATTTGTCGTTCCAATTTTTCAGGCAACCACAAATCATCGCAATCAATTCGTGCCACATATTTGGCGTTTACCATATCCAAAGCCTTGTTTAATGAATAGATAATACCCTTATTTACAACATTTTGCAAAGTTTTTATTCGACTATCACTCTCGGCAATTTTAGAAATAAGTTCCTTTGTTTTGGCATCCGAACCGTCATCAATAATAATAAGTTCCCAATTCCCGAAGGTTTGTTTTTTTACGGATTCTACCGCTTTTGTCAACAGATTACCGCAATTATAAACAGGTAATAATATGGAAACGGCGGGATTTTTAGTTTTCATCTCGATAGAAAAATGCAAAGCTTCCCGGTATTATTCCAACGGTAAAATTATTTTTTTGCTTCCCTGTACTATCGAAAACGTAAACAACACCTTGGCTTACATAATCTTTGGCATCGGCAACATAAACATCTCCTTCTTTGTCAACACCGATACCGTAAGGAGTTTGAAAAACAGAACCGTCAATAAAATCGGTTATTGTGCTGTCGTTCACTTTAATAGTCTTTACTCCTGCATACAGGAAGTATAACCTGTCACGAACTACATTAATCGACATCTTAGTTGAATATTGGGTATTGTCTGCCGCTAATGTTATTTTGAAAACAGCTTGTTTCAAAGCAATATCAATTTTTTCCAAAACATAATTTTCCGACTGATAATCGCCGCAATATACCCACAAGTATCCGTTTTTGTCAAAAGTAAGCGACATAGGTGCATCAGCGGTAGCTATACTGTCAACAAGCGTTTGTGTGGTCATATTTATTATGTAAACATAATTTGCAGTTACACCCGCCACATACAAGTAGTTTTCATTAACATCTATTTCTTCTGTCCAACCGGTTACAGGAATGGTTTTAACCACGGCATTTCCGCCTTGCTTTTTCATATCAAGCACACTAATACCATTTGCATACAAATCTGATACAAAGGCAAAATCACCGTATTTTACCATATATCTTGGAGAGGTTAAACCCTCGTAAGACCTTACTTCTTTAAAATCGGAAAGGCTTATTTTAATTATTTTGCTCGAATTATTTACGACAAGATAAGCATAATCACCGTCAACATAAACAGATTGCAAAACATCTCCTAACGGCTTATTGTTTGCTGTTCTGTACACATTGTTAAACACTTTACTTTGCAATTTGTCGTACAAACTGAGAGAAGCATTAGACCAATTAAAATTCCCCTCATTACCTATTAAAACACCAGAAACAGTATTTTCATCCGGTAATTCTTCTGGCTTTATTTCGTTTTCTCTTTTACAGGAAAAAATAATCAATCCAATTAAAACAACACTTAACCAAAACCTCATAAAACACTAATTTTCAATAATTATTGAGAGAAGAAGAAGTCTGTGAGTTCATAAATATCATCTACAGTCAGATTGATTTCGAAATCAAAGAATTTATCTATAACATCGTTAAGTTCGTCAAGTGAAATATATCCGTCTTTGTTTTTATCAACAAATTTGAATTTTGTCGGTATTTCCGTAAAATGTCTTCTCAACAAAGTTTTACCGCACATACTCGGATAAACTTGGCAAATTTCATCTTCATTTATTGCATCGTTACTGTCAGAGAGAGCTATCATATCTTCTTCCGAAAGTTTTACACCTTCAGTAGAAACAAGTATTGTATCGGATTTAACTTCTTTATCTCTATAGTTAGGAATACCGTCTTTGTCATCATCGAGCGGACAACCTTTTTCGTCAACTTTTTCTCCTGCAGGTGTTTCCGGACATTCATCCCACAAGTCAATAACACCGTCTCCGTCACTATCCATTTTATCCAAAGTAGCAAAATCAACATCTGAATATGCATCCGTAACATCTACAACTTTCTTTGCACTAAAGATGTCGAACTTAGCAACAATATATGCATTAACAAAAGCATCGTTTTTGTCATCTCCTTTCCTGTCTCCTTGCCCGGCAGAAGAAACATTATCAATCAAATCATTCATCATATAATGATATGTTACTCCGAACTCCAACACAAGCCTGTTGTGAACGTGCAAATCTACACCTGCACTTATGGGAATACCGTATGTACTTGTGTTATATTTGCCTAAACCGTCTAAGTTTAATTCACGCAAGTCGGTTTCAAAAACATAATCTCGATGCAAAATTTGTGCGGTATAAACATTTTGCGGAGTTTCTGGTCTGTCCCTCAAAGTTCCGTCACTCCAAGCATAATACTTTCTACCTTGTGCGTCATACAAATCCCCTTTTGAATTAAAACTTACGGTTTCGAATCCGAAGGAAACAAAAGGGATTAACACCCGATATTCTTCCAGTGACAAAAACACATCTTTTTTCTTAAGCAATTGTTCGAAGTTATATCTTAAAGAGATACCGCCTATAAAAAAATCTGTTTTAAAATTAAGGTTACGGAGAGTATTCTGTTCTATACCGGTAAGGTAACCTTTGGTAATATCAAAATCCAGTGCCAAAAATGTATTCAATTTACGGGAAATTCCGAACACTACGGGTTTTCTGCCGATAAGCGGATTTTTATAATACACATCCCTGACATCACCCAAAAAAGAAAGTGAACCGAAACCAAACTTTAGAATCGGCTTATATTCCAAGTATTTACTCATTTCTTCTTCGGAATACGTAAAAAATGAGCTGAATCCTGAAGTATCAGTGCCGGTGAAAGATGTGTCAGACCCAACAAAAGAAGTATCAACCTGAGAAAAGGAGTTAAAGCCCCAAAATAAAACTGCAAGTATTATTAAAAACCTTTTCAAAGCCATCTACTTAATCCATTTTTGATTGGAGATCATCAGGGCTTCTTGTACCGTTATCCTTACACCATTATTATATGCCGAAACAAATGCATCTTTGGCAGGTGTCCTCTTCCATAAATAATTTCTGTAATCTCTCGCCCCCTTATATTCTTTAAAATTACCGACCGTGTATTTTCTCCACCCTTCATGATCTTCCAAATACACTCTCTTGTGTATCCTGTAAACTCTTTTTACGAAACTTACGCTTCTTTGTTTCTTAGCCAAAGCACAAATTTGCACTCTGAAAAATACGGGAGAGGCTTCAGGTTTTGATTCTATGCCTTCCGCTTCCTGATTTTTTTGATTATTTTCTGCAATTGCTTCTTCGTTTTGAGTACTATTCTCTGCCGTTGTTTGATTTTCTTCGCTTTGAGTGCTTGAGGCTTGGTTTTCTGCCAATACAGGTGTTTGTTCTCCTGCATTATTTATCGGCAATTCTATAGTTTCGGTTCCTTGTAAGAATGAGAACTTTCCTGTTATTTTCAATTCATCGGGAGAAATATCCGAAGCATCACTTTTCATAACCTTGTAGCTAACGGTCATAATGGAATCCTTGGGGAAATTAACCCATAAGAATTTTGCAGTATTATCCGTAAATGTATAAACACTACCGCCGTCTTTGTCGGCAATAGCTTCAAACTGTGGGGGTAGTTTCTCTTCAATTTTTGCAAATGAACCTCCCACTCCTTTTTTATTAACAGTTACGGTTACCAAAGCAACATTACCGTTTATTTGTATTGTCCTTGTTATACCTTCTGCAGGAGTTTGTGTTATGATATCTTGCCCTGCTGTTTTATTTCCACCTGTATTTCCGGCATTATTTTCAGCCAATAAAGTTGTATCGCCTTGGTTATAATTTTCAGCCAAAACACCATAATTATTTATAACTTCAATAGCTATCGGATTTAATTTAAAAGTTTTCCGTTCGTTATCTTTAATGTAAACAAATTGTCCTTGTATAAAAACTTTGCCGGCTACAGTTGTATCAACCTTAACCAAATATGAAATTTTAAATGTATCTGCTTGCGGAAGGGAACCAGGAAGCCACAAGAATTTTGCCTCCCTGTTTTTAAAAGTAAACATTGCATTTTGGGTCTCCAACGGTTCTGCAGTCATACCGTTTGGCATCA
>JALWKH010000144.1 GCA_026996635.1 Bacteroidales bacterium
ATTAAAACAGTGGTTTTTATTGAAACTAAACTTTCTGAAAAGGAATTAACAAAGAAGCTCAACGATTTTATGCGCACATCTTCAATAGCAAACCAATATTGCAAACACAATGGCAAACAATTGTTTTACAAAGTTGATGGAATCTACAAACTCGAAAATTCATACAACAAAAAATCAACAAACACTCTAGCTATTTCTATAATTACATTTATCCTTGTATTATTTATTTTTTATGTAAAAAAATTACTTCCTGATAACAAAAAGAGCCAACAACAGAAACAAGAACAATCCGTGAGTTAGCATTGCAGTAGTAAGCGAACTGCTCAAAAAAGTATAAATAACGATAATCAGCACTCCCGAATACTTCCAAGACAACTTGGACAACTCCAAAATCTTCATATAGATTGCAACCAGTAAAGAATAAAAAATCACTCCGGCATAGCCCCAATTGGCAAAACCATCCGACAAAAAACCGTTGTTTGCACTCATCTGTGGATTCCCGAAACAAAAACGACCTATCAACTGCGGTGGGTTTAAATCGAAAGGATATTCAAACCAGCGGCCGAAGAACGAATAAGCCAAATGTGCATGTTTGTCTGCAAAAAAATCAAAATAACACATGTTTAGCATGGCAGGTGTCAAAAAACCTCGCCTGTACAAAATTGATTCCGGCAAAATCATTCCCTTAAACAAAAAAAGCAAATGAGAAATTATAAGCAAACTTGCCAAAGCAAACAAAATCAACCTTACTTGCCTACGGTACGATTCTACGAAAAACAATAAAATAAGAAACAAAGACAAAAAAACCGATTTATGTGCCCCCACCAAAAACAAATAGAATTGCAAAACAAAGAACAATAGGAAAATCAAATATTTTCGCTTGGACAAAGCCAATATCATACCCACCGGAAAGATAATCTTTACAAGATTCCCAAACAAATACCCCATAAGCGGAGTAGTTAACGAAGCCGCATGCCTCCTCACCTCATAAATATCCTTGAAAAACAGCACATTCCAATCAATATCAAAACCGAACACAAACACGAATGGCACAATAAACAATAAACTTAAAGCAACTATTACATACAGTGAGATATTTGAAAACACAACAGGTAAAATCTCTATTTTTTTGTCAGGCACATGAACTTTCTCAAGAATCAGCCAAATAAAAAAATAAGCCAATATCACAAATAAAAAAATCACCGGGCTATACAGCGGATGAAACTCAAACAAAACGGCATTGGGCATAACAAGAAACAACAAAAACATTGATTCAATAAAAAACTTTATCCCGTCCTTCCCGGCAAGTTCCTTTACTAACAAATAAACCATCAAATTACCCAAAACAAACTTCACGAAGTCAAAATGGAAATAATAACCCATAAAAGAATAATACTCTACTACAAACACAGGGTAAAGCCACTGTTCAACAACCCAAACAATCAAAAAAAGATATATATCAAGTTCTCTTACAGGTGACAACAAAATCCTATTTATGCTACTCAACCACTTCATTTCAACGATTTCTCGTATTTAATTACATTGTAAAGAATCAACAAAAGATAAAACAAATACATCATAACATCAATAGATACATAAACTCTCAAAAACGAAAAAATATCATTATCCTTGAAAAACCACAAAACCAAAATTGCCGCAAAATACATTATTTGCCAAACACTTGTTACTTTAATCTTTTTTATTGCTATCAAAACAATGCTTACGGGAGACACTACAAAAACCAATAAATACTTAAAAATCAACACCTCTGCAAAAAGTCCGGCAAGCTGCCACTCTTTGCCGAACAAAAAAGTAAACAGCGGAACTCCCCAAAAATAAATTACTACGAATGCAAATAAGCTAATGCCTCCCAGAAAAGCAAAAAGTGCAAGTAAATCCTTTTTTATCGAAACTTGAGAATTAAATTTTTCCGACAGCCTTTGCAAATACACTTGAGACAACGACACAGAAAGCAATGCGGTAGGTACTGCCAAAATTTGCCTTGTCAAGTCAAACTGCCCCGTAACATCCGTGCCGAAAAATTTGTTGATAAACAAAATTGGCAGCATCAACCCTGCAGTATTCAAAAATGCAGGCAAAGTATTATATAGCGGATATTCTTTGTATTCCCTTGCCACACTTTTCATTCTCAACCAACTAATTTCAGAAAAACTGAAACCTGCCTTTTTACTTTGCAAAATTCCCATAAAAAAATTCACAAAAACACCCGCCAACAACCCGGCTATAAGTCCGTAAAGTAACTTCAACGATCCAAAGATTATCTGAATTGTACCTTCGACACCTCGTCTAATTATTTTGTTCAACGAGATTCCCTTAAAGTTCTTTTTGCGAATAAGCCAATATTGCATACCAAGATAAGAAGAATAAAAGAACAAAGTTACAGGCAAGAAAAACAACCAATATGAATATGACGATGGGATATTAAGTAAACTTGCAATATATCCATCTCCGGTCAATGTAATTATACCCGTTAAAATCAATGTGGAAACAAAAGATAGAGACACAACAGTTGCCATTAAATTCATTGCATCTTTGTCGTCTGAAGGATTAACTATCGACAATTCATACCTGAAAGTGAAAAAG
The DNA here is from genome assembly GCA_026996635.1 of Bacteroidales bacterium. Taxonomy (GTDB): domain Bacteria; phylum Bacteroidota; class Bacteroidia; order Bacteroidales; family JALTDM01; genus JALTDM01. The sequence goes on from JALWKH010000144.1 coordinate 2,605, forward strand.
AATACCCCCAAGCTCATCAATGTAAAATATACCGAAAAAACACCGAACACTTCTGCAGGATACATTCTGCGCAGCACCACCTGCAAAACCATAGGAATAAGCTGTGCCAATACTGTACCGCTAACAAGTATCCCGGTATTTTTTACTATTTCCGACTTTAATAACTTTTTCATTTACCCGCCAACAAATCTTCGTACACAGCAAAAAGTTTTTTTTCTTCCTCTTTCCAATTGTATTTTTCAGATACAGCTCTTATCCCGTTTTCACCCATTTTTTTTGCTTTATCATCATTTGTTAAAACTTTATTTATTCCTTCGGCAATAGATTCCGGCAAAAGAGGATTTACCAACACTCCAGTTTCGGTTTCTTCAACAATTTCCCTCCACAATGGAAAATCGGATGCTATCACCGGCACTCCCCCACTCATATACTCAAACAATTTAATAGGTAAAGAGTATTTGTAACTTTCATAAGGATGCAATACAACCAACCCGGCTTTAACAGTAGTTAGTATTTCTTTGATTTTATCCCGGCCGACAAATCCGTAATATTTTACCTTTTTCCACCCCGGTAGTACTTCAACTTCCTTTTTCAAATCTTCAGTCTCAAAGTTGCCGGCCAAATGCAAAACAGTATCAGTCAATTCCAAAGCTTTTACCACTTCGACAATCCCTCTTTGACGGGATATACCTCCGATATAACATATTTCATTTTTCCTTGCACTCCAATTTATATTCTCATTCAATTCCTCAACAATCGGGAAATTATTTATGTCCGTTACCTCTTTCTTAAATCTCCTAAACCTGTCTCTAATGTGTGGTGTTGCCGTAATTACATGGTCAAATTTTTTCACTGCATAATTTTCATATTTTTCAACAACAAAAGACAACAATCGCAGAGCAAACTTATTAAGGTATGGTTTTGTAAGCAATTGACGCGGAAGGTCCTCATGGACATCATAAATAACTTTTTTTCCGGCTTTCTTTAATTTTATTCCCACAGGCATCAACTCCGGATCGTGAAAATGATAAATATCTGCATCAACTTCAATAGCTTTTCTAAAAACCTTTTCCGCAAACTTGGTCACCCTCTCTTTTCTGCCGGAGGGCTTTCCAACATCAAAAATATTTATGCCTTTAATGGTTTCATCACCCATACCGTCGGCAACGACAAGACTTACACTGTAAAGCTCGCTTAAAGAAATACATTCTTTTACAAAAATTCTAATGTCATTTCTCTTGTGGACTGAAGTGAGATGGCAGACTTTCATAATTATTTGTTAAATCACCAAAGTATAATCGTAACAAGAATACAAAACAGTATAATATTAAAAACTAAACCGTTATTATCTCTATACAAAATAGCCAAATTAGTAGAAATAAAACTAACAAACCTCTCAAAGTGCTTTTCAATAATATTTGTTTCCATCATTCTAACCATATCAAAAAACTTTGAAACTCTGAGAAGTGTAGCAATATTACCGTATTTAAAACTCATATACAACAATAAAAAGAAAATGGAAGAAAGCAATAAAACCACACTATTGGAATAGGTATTGAAAAACGGCAAAGCCCAAATAACCAGCATTGTATTAACAATCAACAAGAACAGAGGAAAAGGCAACCGTCGCTTTTGAGTTTTACTAACATTTATACCCTCTGCATATATATTATACATAAAATATGCTAAAGAAACTCCATATGTAAACAACACAATATATCCCAATGCAGGCTTTTTTACCATAATCTCATCAGAATAAAATGCTCCGGCTATCCCAAATCCGTAAAACCACAAAAAAGTAATATACACCATTAAACCAACTACTACATTTTTTTTGAAAAAATTTCCAAAACCTGAAAAGGAATCCGTCTCATAAACCATGACCATATAAAGAGAAACAAAATACATAAACAATACAAATGAAAAGGTTAGAAGTCCGAAAATTAAAACCGAATTATCTACTTGAGTAACTAAAAACAAAATCAGAATCAAATCTATAGAAACAGGTATTATCTCTTTTAAGTACTTATACACAGTATCTGCATCTAATGACTTCACGGCAGAATAAATCAAAGAAAACATTAAAACAGGACCTAAATAATAAATACAATAGCAATGATAACCTATCATGAAAAACTTAACAAATAATGCAAGAGGAAAAAATGCAACTGAAATATACTCTAAAGAAATCTTTCTTAGCCAAAAATTTATACCTGTTATTGGAAGTTTTAGCATAAAACCTATGAACAATAAAATAGCAGTAACTCTATCGGCAGTCAGATTGGCAACGGCATCTGACAAAGTCAAGACATCAACACCATTATAACCTTTAAACATAGAAAACATTATTAGAAGATCGCCTGTAAATGACAACGATAAATATGAAACGGCAGAACGAATTGAAATCCTGTCAAAACGATTAAACATCAAAAGTAAGAATGAGGCAAGTGTCCCCAACACCAACCAATAACTCAATATATATATATTTGATGCATTATAAACACCTATTGCAGAACTAACTAACAGCCACACTATAGGAATTATACCTTTACTTTTTTTATCAAATACAGACCAAATAAAATATAAAAACAAAAGTACCAAAACACTATATAAGACTATATTATCAGGTGATTTATAAATCATAAATACAAAAGCAGAAAGAGCTATCAGACCTGAAACGGCACGAGGTAAAAACAAATCTACAACATAAATAGCAAACAGGATATAAAACATTGTATAATCCAAACCCCAAAAACCATTGATATAATAACCGTTAATATAAGCACCTATTATCAGTAATAATCCTAAAACAAACGGTATAATTAAATTACGTATCTTTATCCTCTTAACAGTTAATCTGCTGCCATACTCGTTTGCAAGCCAACGTAATAATATTACAGCCGACAATACCCAAACACTACCAAAACCCAAAGACCAGAAATACATTTTATAAGA
>JALWKH010000145.1 GCA_026996635.1 Bacteroidales bacterium
TATTTATTCTTTCTGCAGTTTTTTTACTTGTTTTTTCCGGTTTTGCTCAAAACTCTGCAACAACTTCATCAGGTGAAAATAATTTACCTGACGGAGTGTATCATGTTAAGGATTTGGATAAAAAACCACATTTTAAAGGGGGACACGAAGCTTTGATGAAGTTTATTAAGTCAACAGCTGAAGTTCCGTCGGATTTGAAAGAATATAAAGGAATTACTGTTGTAGGATTTATTATTGAAGAAACTGGTAAAGTAACAGACCCTAAGGTTGTGAAAAGTTGCGGTAATGAAGATTTGGATAAGGTAGCAGTAGAAACAGTTAAAAAAATGCCGGCTTGGTTACCCGGAATAAAAGACGGGAAAAAAGTAAAGACATTGATGAGATTACCAATTCCTTGGAATACAAAATTAAAACCAAGAAACGGGAAAAAGCATTCAAAAGAAGGATTGAATAAAAAATCTAATTAAAATATAAGCCTATGAAAAAGATATTATTATCTGTAGCATTATTGTTTGTTGGGTTAGTAAGCGGTTATTCCCAACAGTTGCCTTTGTACAGTCAGTACCTGTTGAACGACTTTTTGTTGAATCCGGCTATAGCTGGGACAAATAATTATATACCCATCAGATTGACAGGAAGGTATCAATATGTCGGATTTGACGGAGCACCAAAAACTGTTGCACTTGCTGCTCACTCACCTATTATGAGAGGTAAAATGGGTGTGGGAGGTTTCTTGTTCAGCGATAAGATAGGAGCTGTTTCTCAAACAGGATTGCAGCTATCTTATTCGTATCATATGCCTTTGTCAAATGACATTAAATTGTCAATGGGTTTGGGTTTCAGGGCATTTCAATATGTGCTGGATGAAACACAATTGGTTTATATTGATGAAGACCAAACAATAACAGATACCAAGCAAGCTGCATTTGTTCCTGACGCAGATTTCGGTTTGTATGTTTATTCGGGAACAAAATGGTTTGCAGGTTTTTCGGCAGCACAATTAATTCAATACAAAGTCAAGCTCGGTGATGTTGACATTGAAAGTTCGAGCAGCACAATCAGGCACTATTTCTTGACAGGCGGATATACTTTTGATGCAGGTCAAGATTTCCAAATTCAACCTTCATTGTTGGTTAAAGCTACTGCAGAATCACCTGTTAATGTTGATGTGAATGTAAAAGCAACATATCAAAAAAATTATTGGTTAGGGCTTTCATTCAGATCTGACAAATCTTTAATAACAATGTTTGGTGTTAAATACCAAATTTATTTCTTAGGTTTTGCTTATGATTATTCATTCTCCGATATTAAAAATTATTCAAACGGTTCTTTTGAAATCGTATTGGGTGTAAATCTGGGAGAAGGAGCAAACAGAGGTTCTTCATTGTTGTAAAAAAAGGGATAGCATAAAATTTATATATTTGGGGGCAGGTTTGCCCCCTTTTTTATTTAATTTGAAAGCCGGAAAAAATGAGTATTACTTTAATCATTATTATTATTATAAGCAGTATTGTTTCCATAGTAGCATTCGGCAACAGGGAACTATTCGATAAATTGCAATTTAACCCGTCGAAAATTGTTCACAAAAAAGAATATTACAGAATAATTACTCACGCTTTTTTACATGCAAACTTCCTTCATTTGTTTATAAATATGCTTGTTTTGTTCTCATTCGGCACAATGGTGGAATATTATTTTGTAGAGTTTTTCGGGATGGCAAAAGGTAAACTTCTGTTTTCGGTTTTATATTTGACATCTATAATTTTTTCTGTATTGTATTCTTTGCAGAAACACAAAGACGATGTTTTTTATAATGCGGTGGGGGCATCGGGTGCGGTATCGGCAGTAGTGTTTACCAGCATTTTTTTCGAGCCTTGGAATTTGGTTTATTTTTTCGGGATTTTACCTGTGCCGGCAATTATTTTCGGGGTAATCTATTTGTATTACTCGTACATAATGAGTAAAAAAGATCAAACGAGTTTTATTGCTCACGATGTACATTTTTGGGGGTCTGTTTACGGGTTCTTTTTTCCGGTTTTGATCAATTATAAATTTTTGTTTTACTTTTTTGCTAAACTTTTCTTTTTAGACTGATATGAATAAAGCGGTTTTTCTTGACAGAGACGGTATAATCAACAGGGAAATAGGTGATTATGTTTACAATGTTGATGATTTTGTTTTGAATGAAACTATTGCAGATGTGATTAAGTTGCTGAAGGAAAGTGGCTATTTGATTATTGTTGTAACAAATCAAGGCGGTATTTCAAAAGGTATTTTTTCAATGGCGGATTTTGCGGAAGTTAACGGATATATGTTGTCAGAATTGGAAAAAAAAGGCGCTATAGTTGATGAGGTTTATTTTTGTCCGCATCATCCCGATGTGACGAAGTGTTTATGCCGTAAGCCGGATCCGTTGATGATCGAAAAGGCAATAGCAAGATTTGATATAGACAGAGAAAATTCTTATATGATAGGTGATGCCCCGAGAGATGTTTTGGCAGCTGAAAGGGCAGGAGTAAAAGGCATCCTGGTTGAAGCCAACAGTAATATTTTGGACGTTGCAAAAATGATTGTAAACGGAACAATATGAAGTTAACCGATTTTGTAATATATAACGGGAAAAAGTACAGAGTAACGGATAAGTTGTTCGGAATTTACAACCGTGCCTTGCGTTATGGAGACGGTTTTTTCGAGTCTGTTATTTCTTTTTACGATAATGTTCCGTTTTGGGGTTATCATTACACAAGGATTAAAGAGGCTGTATCTGATTATGAAATGGGTTACAGTGATTTTTTGAGAAGCAATTATTTTTTGAATGAACTTGACCGCTTGCGAAAGTCAAACAAGTTTTTCGGTAAGGTTTATTCCAGAATTTCTTTTTTCAGGGAGGGTAGAGGTAAATATTTGCCGGGTGAGGATGTCAAGGTTTCATACCTGATAGAGCAAAAATTTCTCGGACAAGGCGGTTTTGAATTGAATAAAGAAGGATTAGTGATAGATATTTTTACGGAATATAAAAAGGCGGTAAACAAATGGTCGGCATACAAAAAAATAAGTGCGGAATTGTTTGTGATAGCTTCTATGGAGGCTGCGAGGAGAAATTTTGACGATGTGCTGATTTTGAACGAAAAAGGAAATATTATTGAGAGTACCAACTCAAATGTTTTCTGTTTGTCAAAGTCCGGAGTGGTTTATACGCCGGCGTTAAGCAGCGGATGTGTAAAGGGAGTTATGCGTAGTGTCGTGTTGGAGTTGTTGCGCAAAAAAGGTATAAAAGTTGTGGAAACCGATGATTTTTCAATGGATCATATCAGGGAAGCAGACGAACTTTTTTTGACAAATGCCGTAACGGGAATAAAGTGGGTAAAGGCTATGGGACAAAAAAGATTTTTGAAAGATTTATCTTTGTCATTGGTGGAAATGCTAAATGAAATGTATGTGAAATGAGGATAAATAAAGAAACAATAAAAAATACCAAACTGGTAAAAGTTGCCAAAACAAAGAGGTTTTCCATACTTTCCGGTAAAACAATTGCAGAGGTTTTATCTTTCTTTTTTAAAAGCCTTACAGACGGTAATATTACAACAAGAGCAGCTGCTATTGCATACAATTTGTTTTTGTCAATTTTTCCGGGATTAATATTCTTGTTTACACTCATTCCTTATTTGCCCATACCTGATTTGGAAAACCAAGTAATGTCACTTTTGAGAGAATTTATGCCGGATTATTCATACAAGACATTCGAAACTTTGATAATGGATATTATCAGTAAGCAAAGAGGTGAGCTTCTGTCTTTCAGTGCTTTGACTACATTGTATTTTGCCACTAACGGAATAAGCAGTTTTATATCGGCATTTCAAAATTCAATTTCGTTTGACAAGGGTGAAAATTGGTTTAAAAAGAGATTGAACTCCTTTATTTTGGCTGCAATTGTTACTTTGCTTTTGGCTGTTGCAACTATTCTTTTGCTTTTTACCAATGTTGCGGTGAACTTACTTGTAGAATACGGCTTGTTGAGTGATAACATTATTGTTTATCTTATTTTAATAGCAAAGTGGGTCATTGTGTTTTTGCTTTTTTATTTTGCTTTAGACTTTTTGTACTACTACGGTACTCCGAAAAAAGAACGCAAATGGAGGTTTTTCTCCATCGGAACTTTTTTCTCTACCGTGATGACAATGCTTGTGTCGTGGGGATTTTCATTTTATGTAAACAATTTCGGACATTACAATAAATTTTACGGGTCACTTGGGGCGATTATCGTGTTGCTTTTGTGGCTTTATTTTGTTTCGCTTACTATTCTTACCGGATTTGAAATGAACAGGAGTATAGATGTTAAGAATTAGTGTTATATTATTGTGTTTGTGGTTGTTGAGCGTAAAACTTTTTTCGCAGGCGGAGTTTCCCGTTCGTGATAATTTGTCGCATTATTACGAGTTAAAATATTTGCAAAAAACCGATTCACTTTTTGACGAAAGCATAAGACCTTATTATACAAATTATCTTACCGATACGCTGAAAAAAAACTTTTTGTTATTGCCTGCCATTGGAAGTTATGCAGAGTTTGCAAAAGGGGATTACCCTATGTTTAACAATTATTTCGGAGGAATGTTTTTTTACGGTCATAAAAAGTTTTCGGGGTGGGTTTTGCCGTATTTTTATTACTCTCAATCGGAACTGTATCGCCATTCTTTGCCGGGATATATAAGCGGTTTTTATTCCAAATATAATTTTACAGGCAATAGCGTTTATTTTGCAGATGTATTGTGGGAAGCAGAATATAATGCTGCTAAATTTATCAGGTTTTACGCAGGAAAAGGTAAATTGTTTTTGGGAGAAGGGAATCGTAGTTTGTGGATTTCGGGCAGCGGTGCTCCATACAATTATTTCAGGGGAGTGGTAGATGTTTGGCATATAAAGTATGTATGGCAAGTGGGAAGCGGATTGGACAGGGATTCTTTAGATTATGGTGTTAACACTAGGAGGCGCAAGTATTTTGCACTGCATTATTTGGATTGGCAAGCTACCAAGTGGTTAAATGTCCAAATGTTTGAAACGGTGATTTGGGCACAATATTCCGAAAAATATAGAAGAGGGCTGGAGCCGGCTTATATAAATCCCATTGTCTTTTACAGACCTGTGGAGTTTGATATAGGTTCGTCCGATAATGTGATTATGGGTGGCGGTTTGGTCTTGAAGCCGGTAAAAGGGTTGTCGTTGTATTCACAGTTGGTTTTGGACGAGTTTAAAATAAGTGAAATCCGGGCAAAAAAAGGTTGGTGGGGAAATAAATTCGGCTTGCAAGCGGGTATAAAGTATTATTTGCCAAAAGCGTATTTTCTTGTGGAAGCAAATGCTGTAAGACCTTTTACATATTCGCACAATTTGTCCATAAGTAATTACGGGATAGACAGGCAGCCGTTAGCACATCCTTCGGGTGCAAATTTCAGGGAATTGATTTTTGACAGCCGATTTGAAGTAGCGGATAACTTTTATATTAGTCTGTTTGGCGGGTATATGCAAAAGGGGTTGAATACAGACAGTGTTAACTACGGCGGTAATATTTATTGGTCTTACGACTATTTAAGGCGTGAATACGGCAATAGTTTATTGTCGGGCGTTTTGTTTTCGGAGTTTTATGGTGGCATTGGTGCCGGAAAGTTTGTGGGTAATGCTTTGGAAATTTTCGGTAGGGCAGGTTACAAAAGTATTTCAGTGGGTAGCAACTTGCAAAAAGGATTTTATTTCGAGGCAGGGGTGAGGTCTGTTTTTTTGTAAGGAGAGAGGTTTTTATCACACGATAGGGATCGTGCGGTAGCGTGGAAAATAAAAAAAACTTTGCTACCTCACGAATCTTTCGTGAGGTTAGAATTTGTAACGATTGTATCGTTTATTAGAATAAATTTATTTATAAGATGAGTAGGAACTATAAGTTTTATAATCCTTCAGGTATTTATTTCGTTACTTTTTCTGTCGTAGAATGGATTGATGTTTTTACGAGAATTGAATACAAGGATATTATTGTTGATAGTTTGCATTATTCTCAAAATAACAAAGGAATGGAGATATTTGCTTGGTGTATTATGACAAATCATATTCATTTGATATTTAGAAGCATAAGTGGAAAAAAGCCTGAACAAATTTTAGGTGAGTTAAAGCGTTTTACAAGTAAGGCTTTGGTAAAATCTATTTTGAATAATCCGCAAGAAAGCAGAAAAGATTGGATGATTAAAGCTTTTAAAAGAAATGCCGAAAGGACTTCTAATGTGAGAAATTTTCAATTTTGGCAACACCATAATCATCCTATAGAATTGTGGAGTAGTGAGGTTATGGATGAGAAAGTAAATTACATTCATAATAATCCGGTTAAAGCCGGATTTGTGAGAAATCCAGAGGATTATTTATATAGTAGTGCAATAGATTATAGCGGTGGGAAAGGGTTGTTGGAAGTAACTGTTATTTGAAATGTTTTGTCAGATAAAATTTGCTTTACCACACGATAGAAATCGTGCGGTAGCGGTGTTGCAACTTACAAAAAGGATTTTATTTCGAGATAGGGGTGAGGTCGGTGTTTTTGTAGGAGCAGGGTTTCACCACACGATGGAATCGTACGGCAGCGGATTTTATTTTCCTTTTATAATTTCTTGTGCCACTTTTCTTGCTTCCTTGTCGGTTTGGTAAAGGTCTTCAAGAGTCGGATTTAATACGAAGTTTACTTTTTGCATTGTTTGTTCAATGATTTCGGGCATTTCGGTAAACTTAATCTTATCGTGCAAGAAAGCATCAACGGCAATTTCATTCGCAGCATTGAGGATACAAGGCATATTTCCGCCTTTTTGCAAAGCATCAAATGCCAGTTGCAAGTTGCGGAAAACTTTTGTGTCGGGTTTTTCGAATGTGAGTTCCGGATAATTCAAAAAATCGAATCTCGGTAATTGTGATTTTATTCTTTGCGGGTATGAAAAAGCATAAAGTATTGGCAGTTTCATATCGGGTAAACCGAGCTGGGCTTTTATGCTTCCGTCCTCAAATTGCACGAGTGAGTGGATAATTGATTGCGGATGTATGATTACTTCAATCTTTTCGGGCGGAATATCAAACAGCCATCTTGCTTCTATTACTTCAAGTCCTTTGTTCATAAGTGAAGCTGAGTCAATAGTGATTTTTGCCCCCATATTCCAATTAGGGTGTTTCAATGCTTCAGCTTTGGTTTTTGTTTTCAATTCGTCAAAGGTCATACCACGGAAAGGTCCTCCTGATGCAGTGAGTATTATTTTTTCGATATTGTTGTGCCTTTCGCCTTCAATACATTGAAAAATGGCGGAGTGTTCGGAATCAACGGGGATAATCGATACATTGTATTCTTTGGCAAGCGACATAATTATATTGCCTGCTACAACAAGGGTTTCTTTGTTGGCAAGGGCAATGTTTTTGCCGTGTTTTATGGCATTCACCGTAGGTTTTAGTCCGGCAAAGCCTACCATCGCGGTAAGCACCATATCTATTTCGGGGAGCGTAACTATTTCGGAAATGGCATCTGTGCCAGACAGAACATTTATTCCAAAAGGTGATAATTCTTCGCTTACAGTCTGGTATTGAGTTTCGTCGGCTATTACAACATATTGAGGTTTGAATTTTTTTGCTTGTGAAATAAGCAAATCTGCATTAGTTCCCGCAGTAAGCACTACAGGGCGAAAAATATCACTGTGCTGTTCTATTATTTCAAGCGCTTGTTTTCCGATTGAGCCTGTGGATCCGAGTATGGCTATATTTTTCACGGAGTTGGTCTTCATTTTTACTGTTTTTGTGCCGCACCTGACGGAGCTAAATTTATTTTTTACATAGCGTTACAAAAAATCCGTTCCTAACGGAACTATTTTTATTTTCAATTATTGATTGAAAGAAATGAAATCTGCAGGGTTTAAAGGTTTGCCTCCATACCACATTTCAAAGTGTAAATGCGTTCCACTTGACAGTTCACCTGTGTTGCCGACAAAAGCGATTGGTTGACCGGTTTTTATTCTGTCGCCTTGTTTTACTATTATACCTGATAAATGCTTATATACGGTTACTACATTGTTAAAGTGTTGTATTTGAATGGTATAGCCTGCTTCGAGAGACCAAGATGTACCGATAACCGTTCCGTCGTAAGCTGCTGAAACTGCAGTATTAGGTTTTGAAACTATATCTATTCCGTAATGACCACGCAAAGGTGCAAATGTATTGGAAACCACACCTTTTACGGGAGGATAAAAATTAATTTGATATAAGTTGATGTTACTTGTTAAATTTGTCGTATTATTTATGTTAAACATTTCTTTTTGTTCCACTTCGTGACGCAGCATACTGTCATTTTTTGAAATCGACATATCAAGATTTTTGTAGTCAATGTTAGTATCCTTTATGATTGTATCGTTTGTGTAATTTTCCAGGCTGTCTCCTTTTAAAATTCTAAGAATGTTGGTTATGTATTGATTTTTTATCTCTAGTTCGTGTTGGATGGAGTCTAACTTATAGGTTGTAATTTGCGATATAAGTATGGTTTCTTTATCGGGATAGCCGGGTACTAAAAATTTAATGGGGGTGTATGAAATTACAAAAAAGTTGATAACCGATAGTGTTATCAGCACAAAGAGAATAAGTAGGATGAGCTTGGTTTTGGTATATTTATATCTGCGTATTTCTTTAAAAGCGTAGTTGTAAATAACGATAAAGAAATTTTCTTTATTTTCTTTTTTCTTTGCCATCGCATTTTCATTTGAATGCACAAAGTTAAAAGTTTTTGGTGGTAATTATGTTTTTTAGCAAAGAATAATCTTAAATTGCGGATAAAAGGATTTAGTTCCGGAAGAAGTTTTTGTGGTTAAAACTAAAATTTTACTGAAGTGTTAAATAAAATTGTTAATTCAAAATGCATTTTTTTTGATTAGCTCCGTCATTTATGGTGGGGGAAATAAAATAAATAAAAATACCGTTGGCTTTAGCCTTAGCTTTTACATTGTTCTTTGTCATTTGATACTAAGAACCAAAAATCTCGGTCAAAATGATGCTTCCGCCCTCTCTGTCAAAACATGGCGACTACGGAAAAAGCGGAAAACGAAAAATCGCATAAGCCAACACTGATTGCCACATTTTTCGTTTAAAATCCGCCTTGACGGCGTACTTTTCCTCGTATTCGCAGATGTTTTGCCATTCACGGCCGCCGCAACACCGCCATTTTGACCAGTCCAAACTCACTATTGCAATTGTTACTAAACAGTAAATCAATAAATTAACAAATTAACAAATTAGCGAATTAATTCATTAACCCATTTACTTCCCGCCTTAAAAGACGGTGCTATTCATACCCAAACGATACAATTGTGCAGTAACGGTAAAAAGTTATTTTTTCATCTGCTCTTTAATAGAATTTTCTTTTTGGTTTGAGCCGGGTGTGTAGAATTTTTCGTTAATACCATCGGGCATATAGTTTTGTTTTACGAAATTGCCGGGGTAATCGTGCGGATATTTGTATCCCTCGGAATAGCCGATTTCTTTCATCAGTTTGGTCGGGGCATTGCGTAAGTGCATAGGAACGGGTGCATTGGCTGTTTTGCGGGCAAATTCCATTGCTTTGTTTATGGCTTTGTATGCACTGTTGCTTTTGGGTGAAGTGGCAAGGTAAATAGTTGTTTCGGAGAGAATTATGCGTGCTTCGGGCATCCCGATTTTGTTTACCGCATCAAAGCAAGCATTTGCAAGCAGGAGTGCATTCGGATTGGCAAGTCCGATATCTTCGGCAGCAAGTATAATAAGCCTGCGGGCAATGAATAAAATGTCTTCGCCTGCATTGAGCATTCTTGCAAGCCAATAAAGTGCGGCATCGGGGTCGCTACCCCTGACAGATTTGATAAAAGCAGAGATTATATCGTAATGCAAGTCGCTATTTTTGTCATAATAAGCAGGTTTTTCTTGAATGATTTTTTCAACAATATCGTTAGTAATCACAATCTTCGGGTTGTCTTTCAGGTAATTTACGGTAAGTTCCAAAGCATTCAGCAGTTTGCGGGCATCACCGCCGGAATAGTAGAGTAGAGCTTCGTATTCTTTTATTTCAATGTCGAGTTTTTTCAAGACTTCATCTTCGGTAATGGCACGGTTGAGGATTTTTTTCAATTCGTTCTCGCCCAGTTCTTTTAAGATGTAAAGTTGGCAACGGGAAAGAAGTGGGTTAATGATTTCAAAAGAAGGATTTTCGGTAGTGGCGGCAATGAGTATAACGGAACCTTCTTCCACCATTTTCAGCAGGGCATCTTGTTGAGCCTTATTGAAGCGGTGAATTTCATCAATAAAAAGAATTGGAGCTTGAGTGATGAAAACGGAATTTAGTTGTGCCGAGACTTCTTTTATTTGCTTTACGCCCGATTCTATGGCATTAATGGTAAAAAGTTTTCTGTCCGTTAGGTTTGCTATCATTCGTGCAAGTGTAGTTTTTCCTGTGCCGGGTGGTCCCCACAGTATCATAGACGAAAGGGAGTTGTTTTCAATCATTTTGGTTATGGGGCCGTCTTTCCTGAGCAAGTGTTCTTGTCCGAAAAATTGTTCCGGCTTTTGGGGACGCATTCTTTCGGCTAACGGTTTCATTTCAGCAAAAAGTTTTTTACGGGTTTAATCGGTTCGTCAATAAAAATGTCTTTGGGATATTCAATCCCTGTGAGAAACAATCCGCAAGCGGGAACGGATTCACCTGCACGGTTTCTGTCTTTTGCTTCCAGCACTTCCAAAATGTGTTCGGCGCCAAGGTTTTCTTTTTCTATTTTCAGCACAGTGCCGACTATCGATCTTACCATATTTCTCAAAAAGCGGTTGGCGGTAATTTTTATGTAAAAGCCGAAAGGTGCAGGATTGCATTCCGCTTCGTAAACATTGCAAACTGTGGTCTTTGCCGATCCGTGCTTTTTCTCGAAAGAATCAAACTCGTGAGTGCCTTTAAGATATGATAGCGACCGGTTTATTCTGTCCAAATCTACAGGAAAATAAATGCGGTGTGTAAAATCTTGCAAAAAAGGATTTTTTGAAGTGGAAATAAAATAATGGTAAGTTCTTTTTACGGCATCAAAGCGTGCATTGGCACCGTCTTTTACCCTTACAATTTGGTGGATTGCGATGTCTTTGGGCAAAAATGCGTTTAATTCTTTTACTGCCCAAGCGGTATCTTCAATTGGGTGTTCAACTTCAAAACTTGCAACATAAAAAGAAGCGTGAACGCCTGTGTCTGTCCTGCCTGCTCCTGTGAGTATAATTTGGCGGCGAAGTTTCAGGGACATTTTTTCTTCAATAACTTGCTGAATGCCTGTTGAGTTTTTTTGGCTTTGCCAGCCGTTGTAATTCTTGCCGTTGTAAGAAAGTGATATGAAGTAAGAAGGCATTTTTATCGTTTTTGTAAGATGTTAGTTTTCAGGTTTTTGTATTCGTCGAAAATAAATCTGTTTGAAATTAGCACAGTAAACATTACCGTGAGCATTGACGATACAAAGATAGTAATCATTATCAGAATCTGGTATTTGATAGCAGTGGTAGGGGTAGTGCCGCTGAGGATTTGTCCTGTCATCATTCCGGGCAGTGAAATAAGTCCCATTATTGCCATTGTTGCAATGGAGGGATTAAAGGCTTTTTTTATTGCATCACGAAGGAAAGGCAGTAAGGCTTCTTTTTGCGAAGCGCCGTTTGCTATGGCAAATTTGTACAATTGGTTTTCGGTGGAGAGCCGTGAAAAATAGGCGTTTAACGCTATGATGTTGGAACGCAGGGCGTTGCCGAGCAGCATTCCCGTAATGGGAATGTAATACCGGGCTTCAAAAAAGTAGTCGAGTTTTAGGACGGCTTTGAAGAAATAAAAATCAATGAGAAATATTGAAAGCGAAAGAGCAACGGTTGTTGGCAAAAAGAACAGTTTCATATTAAGTTCGCTGCGTTTGATGGTTGTGTATGAGGCGATTATTATCATAATGATTCCCCAAAGCAGGTTTAGCCAAAGGTTATTTAAGCGGAAAAGCACCTCCAAATAAACGCCGAGAGCCAAGAGTTGCAAAGTCATACGGATAGCGGCAATAATGGTGTCTTTTACCAAACCTGTTTTGAAATACCAAAACACATAAATAGGTATCAGCAGCAGAGAATAAGCAATAAAGAGGTCTAACCAGTTAATATCCAATATGTTATTTTGCATAATCTTCTATGTTGATTATTTTATCCGAGTTTGAAATCCAATAAGGGTTGTGTGATGTTGCAATTATGGTTTGGTCTTTTAGCGAAAACAAAAAGTCGGTTACATTTTTTATGTTCTTCTCATCAAGTGCCGATGTCGGCTCGTCCAGCAGAATTATGTCCTTTTTCAGTAATATAATTGATGCAAGGGCAACCCGCTGTTTTTGTCCGCCGGAAATCTCGGTCAGTTTCTTTTGCAGAATATCTTTTTTTAGGCCGAATGCACTAAAAATTTCATCAATCTTTTTGTCGTCGGGTCGCAGGTGCTCATTGTTTTTGAAAGTAAAGGGATAAAAAAACAATTCTCCGGCAGTGTCAAATCCGCCTGTAATTTCTTGTGGCAACCAAGCTATGTGTTCTTTTCTTATAAGGTCAATATTATTTTTGTTTATTGTTTTGCCTTTTATGGCAACCGTTCCGTCGTAGGTTGTGATAAATCCGCAAAGTATGTTAAGAAGTGTTGTCTTGCCCGAACCCGATTCGCCTGTTATGCTGACTTTCTCACCTTTGTTTACGGAAAAAGACAGGTTTTTGAAAATGATGTTTCCTCCCAATGATACGGTAAGGTTCTCGGCAACTACTTCATTTGCCATATTAAAGTTTTTTGAAAAATAAATACAGATTAAGCCAATATTCTTTACTTCCGGGGGCTTTGGTGTCAAGTGCTTTTATGCCGTGTTCTCCCGTAGCTGTTCCGGGTTTGAAAATTATTATATTCTTTTGATTTGCTTTTGATAGCAATTGGACTACATAAGGATATTCCATTTGGCTGCAAGCAACAAAGGCTTTTTTCGAAAAACCTTGTAATTTGTCTTCTACTTTCAGGGTGCCGAAATATTCACCCGGGCTAAATGCTATAACTGCTTTTACTTTATCGTTATTTTTAGCTTCAATTAAGGCAAGAGATGCGGAAAATCCCGTCCCGAACAGGATAACGGGCTTGTGTGTTTTTTTGTATGCATAATTTATGGCAGCTTGTATATCTTTTTGAGCATCAATCAAATCCGGGTCGGGATGATTTTTTCTATATTCCGAAGATGTTTCATTTTTTCCCACACGCATATCTATTGACAAACAGTTGTATCCGAGTTTTACAATTTTATAAGCTATGTCCGCATAATCCATTTTACTTCCTGTGGCATTGTGCAGTAAAATCACATACGGAACAGAATCGTTTAGGTTATAATCGTAAGCGTTTATTGATAGGCTGTCTTCTGTTTTAAAGGTGACAACTTCTTGTGTATATGTAAATTTTGTAAAGAAGAAAAAAGCCGAAATAATAAATAATAGCTTGTTAACCATTGATGCAAATGTTTACTTTTTGTTGTAAAATTACATAAAAATTTATTAAGAATTGGTTTTTTTTTTACATTTGCATAATAAAATCTTGAGTTTATGAAAATTAAGTCAATTATTATAGAAGACGATAAGCTTTCCTTGCAATTGCTTCGTGAATTGGTTGGTAAAATCAGTTTTTTAGATCTTATTGCCACTTACGAATCCGCAAAAGAGGCATTCGAAAATATGGAGAAAATAAGAGAAGCGGACTTGATTTTTTTAGATATAGAGATGCCGGATATGACAGGAATAGAGTTTTTGCAAAATTTGGAAGTTAAACCCGAGGTAATTATTATTTCCGGTAATCCCGAATATGCATTGGATGCTTTTGAATTTGAAGTTACTGATTATATCCTTAAACCGCCGACATTACCCAGATTATTGAAAGCTTTGAATAAAGTTAAGGAGAATGTTACAATTAAGAAAAACAGGCGAATATTAAAGTCTTCAAATGATGTTAGCGAAGAGAGCATATTTATAAAAACCGACAAGGGAATAAAAAAGTTTGATTTTAAGGATATTTTGTTTGTTGAGGCTATGGAAAATTATGTGAAAATCTGGAGTGACGATGGAGTTTACATATCCCACAGTACAATGAAAAAAATGCGTGAGATCTTGCCTGATTATTTTATGCAGGTTCACAGGTCATATATTATAAATCTTAACCGAATTTCTTTGATTCAGTCAAATGTGATTTCCATAGAGACACCGCAGGGCAACCAGGTTATTCCTATTGGCAAAAAGTACAGGGATGAATTGTACGAGAGGTTGAATGTCAAATAGAACAATTGAGGTATGATTTCGTTGAAGAGTTTTTTTTTGAGGAATGTTGCCCAAACTTCCCCTTCACCGTTGATGTTGGAGATAAAAAAAGCAAAAGGGATTTATCTGTACGGAATAGACGGCAAAAAGTATATTGATTTGATTGCAGGTGTTTCCGTAACAAATGTCGGGCACCGGAATATAAGGGTAATAAATGCCGTAAGAAAGCAATTGTCAAAATTTACCCATACTCACGTGTACGGAGAATTGGTTTTGTATCCGCAAGTGAGGTTTGCACAATATTTAGACAGTTTACTGCCTTATGAAACGAGCTCGGTTTATTTTGTTAATTCAGGTGCTGAAGCAATTGAAGGTGCACTCAAGCTTGCAAAAAAATATACCGGCAGAACCGAGCTAATCAGTTTCAAAAATGCATATCACGGAAGTACTCACGGTGCGTTGAGCATTCAGGGTGCAGAAACATACAAAACTGCATTCAGACCGTTGCTTCCAGACATAAGGCAAATAGAATTTAACAATTTTGACGATTTAAAGCATATTACAGAAAAAACTGCTTGTGTAGTTGTAGAGCCTATTCAAGGTGAGGCAGGGATAATAATGCCGGAAAACGGATTTTTGAAAGCATTGAGTGACAGGTGTAATGAAACCGGGGCTTTGCTGGTTTTTGATGAGATTCAAACGGGAGTGGGACGAACGGGCAAAATGTTCGCTTTTGAAAATTTTGGTGTAGTGCCGGACATAATAACATTGGCAAAGGCTTTTGGTGGCGGTATGCCTTTGGGAGCGTTTATCGCACCAAAAGAAATAATGGATGCGCTAAAGGATAATCCTGCATTGGGACACATTACAACTTTCGGAGGGCATCCAGTTTCGTGTGCTGCAGGTTACGAGGCAATGAAGATTATAGAAGAGAAAGAACTTCACACTAAGGCAGTGAAAAAAGGAGAACTGTTCAAAAAACTTTTGGTGCACGACAAAATAAAAGAGGTTAGAGGCATAGGCTTATTTATGGCGGTAGATTTGGGAAGTAGTGATTTGCTGTTTAAATTTATGGAAAAGTCGATTGAAAACGGTATCCTGACTGATTGGTTCTTGTTTAACGACAGGTCTTTCAGAATTACACCACCGTTGACTATTACTGAAGAAGAAATAAAGATCACAGTAAAGAAAATTTTAAAAACCCTTGATGAAATATAATATGCGGTTTTTGACTTTTTTAATCTTTTTGTTCCCCGTTTTTGCATCTGCTCAACTTGTTGATATTGATAACTTAGAGGGTAGAGGACATATTGTTTTGCTAATGCATCCTACCGAGTCGAATGTCAAGAATTTTTGTTGGCTTGTAGATACCGGATTTATAGAGATTGACAGTCTTACCATTGTGGGAGTATGTTACAAATATGATAACTATGATTTTTCGAAGTCTGTTGATTATGTGAAAAAGAATGAGATAGACTTTGTGAAATTTGTGGCTGTAAACGATACTTTGACGCAAGATGATATTTTTAAGGAAAATGCCTGTACGGATGACTTTAAGAAGCTGTTTGAAGTTTCTGACGGTGTGATTTTTACTGGAGGAGACGATTTGCCTCCGTATGTTTACGGGAAACAAACATCGTTGCTTACTTCCAACAGCAATACCTTAAGACATTTTTTCGAATTGTCTTTTTTGTATCACTTGGCGGGAGAATGGAGTAGTGCTTCAGATTTGCCTTTGATAAACAAGAAAAAAGATTATGTGGTATGGGCAATATGTTTGGGTATGCAGACAATGAATGTGGCTCTTGGAGGAACATTGGTTCAAGATATTCCTTCGCAACTTTATTCGTGCAATACAGTGGAAGAGGTGTTGAAACAGCAAAATGATGAAAAGCATAAGAATTATTACAACCGTTTACATCCCGAGCAAGATTATGACGGAGGAACTTTTCACCGCATAAAGTTTACCGGAGAATCTTTTGCAAAAAATATTGCCGAAAAAACATCCGTAAATAATCCTTATGTGTACAGTTATCATCATCAATGTGTTGGTAAGACCGGCAAAGGTTTGCAAGTGGTTGCTACTTCTATGGACGGCAAAGTGCCTGAAATGATTCAAAGTGAGAAATATAAGAATTTTACGGGCTTTCAGTTCCATTTTGAGTATAAATATCTTTATTCGGATGATAGTGCGCATAAATTATATTGGAATGGTAAACAAAATATTACAACTTCTTCATTTGTGCGTGATAAGGAAACATTAAATTTTTACAAAGGTTTGTGGAAATATTTTTCAAATTTGATAAACGGCAAAAAAGATTAAGTTTTATATAAATACTACCGCAAAAGGGTAATAATTATTTACAAAAAACATATTTGCCTTTAAATGTTTTTAAAAAAAAAAAAAACAAAAAGTTTTAATATTGTTATTTATTCATATTTTGTATAAAACTTATTTATATATTTGCACAAAATTCCACATCAAAATAGAAATTAAATGAGACTATCAAAAACATCCGAATATGCACTAAGGATTTTCAGTTTTATGATAAATGACGATAAACAAGTGTTTAGTGCTAAGTATTTGGTTAACAACCTTAATATTCCCGAAAAGTATTTAAGGAATCTTCTTACAAAATTGACAAAATTTAACCTGATAAAAAGCATTAAGGGACGGGATGGCGGATTTGTTTTTGCCAAGAATGCCGATAAAATTACACTTGCCGATATTGTTGATGCGGTTGAGGGAATGGATAAATATGAAAAATGTATTTTGGGTTTTGACTATTGTGATGAAAGCAGACCTTGTGCATTACACCACAGGTGGCATCCGATAAAACAACAAATTCTTGATTTTCTCAACAATACAACTGTTGCAGATTTGAGGGATAAGGAAGGTAATTTGAGGTTTTGATATAGCTTACAGAATATTTTTTTCCAAATTACGCATCAGAAAATTAAAAAGTGATTAATTTTTGTGGCTAAAGCCAAAAAATTTTAATGTGGATATTTTAACACCGCCTTAAAAGACGGTGCTATTCATTACGTCAACGCTACTGCACGAATCTTTCATGCTGGGGCTGTTTTTTTGCGATTCAATCGCATGAATTTATAACCACACGATACAATCGTGCGAATTTGATTTAAGAACATCGAATAATGAACAACGAATGATGAAGTTAACATCTAAAATCAATATTCAATATTGGATATTCGTTATTCATATTTTCCTCCCTTGAGAGCCCGTCCCGAATATGTTTCGGGAGAGAACTACTGTGGGTGATAGATAATAAACGAGCTTTAGCCCATTTGTAATTTATATTTATATAGCCCTGCCTTTTAAGGTAGGGTAAAATTATTACGTAATTGTGGCTTATTGTTGGTTGTATTGTTCTATTTTTTAATTCATTTTTCCGTAGCTGTAAATAATTTTGATTTTATCACTTTTTGAATAATTGGCGGGATTGCAGCCAAGTTTACCTTCCGGTACGGGGATTGCCAGTTTTTTGAAGTAATTTATCCACACACTGTCTATTTTGCCTGTATGCATATTTTTGAAAGTCATAGGCTTTAGGTCGAATAAATGCTTACCTTCTTTATTTTGGAAAACTTCATAAACAAGTTCGCAGCAGTAAAATTTATTATTACCGATTTTAAATTCATCGTCGTAGGGTTTGTTGTACAGCGCTTGTAAGCGGTTCTTGAAACCTGATGTGTAACTGCTGTATTTATCCTTGATTCTGCCTACAATTACTTTGGGGTTACAGTTTGCGTCTTTGCTTCGGTAGAGAAATTCATTCAGCGGTGTGAGTTTTACTTTGTCCAGTGCTTCCGCTACATACCAATTATTATCAGTTCCTTTTATCAAAATGCCCACGTGTGAAATTTTGCTTCCGTTTATGCCTTCTTCCACATTTTCTATTGATTCGCAAAGCGGACCGCAATCAAGATTTTGAAACAATAAGTCGCCTTCCTTCGGATTATATTTATCATTGCAGCCGTTCATAAAAAACATCAGTGTTACAAGAATTGAGCTAAGAATCAAGGACTTCATAAGGTGAGTTGTTGCTTTTGTATTCGGGAACAATTTCTTTTAGTTTTTTTACGATTTTGTAATTGTCGAATGTTTTCAGAATAGCGGCAAGTTCTTCCAGATGTTTTGTTATTGTTTCAAAATCAACATCTTTTACTTTTGCTATAAGGATTTTTTCGTGGTGTGTTTCAAGGTAATCTTCGTTTTGATAAAACAATTCTTCATAAAGCTTTTCTCCGGGTCTGAGTCCCGTGTAAACTATCTGAATGTCTTTGCCGAGTTCCAGTCCGGATAGCTTTATCATCTTTTTGGCAAGGTCGAGTATTTTAATCAATTTTCCCATATCGAACATAAACACTTCACCGCCTTTGCCCATACTTGCGGCTTCGAGTACCAGACGGCATGCTTCGGGTATGGTCATAAAATAACGTGTAACTTCCGGATGTGTAATAGTAACGGGACCGCCTTTTTCGATTTGTTCACGGAACCTTGGTATCACACTTCCGTTTGAACCGAGTACATTGCCGAAACGGGTAATAATGAATTTTGTTTTATTGAATTTGTTATGGTATGCTTTGGTAAGCATTTCGGCTACTCTTTTGGTTGCACCCATTACATTGGTAGGGTTTACGGCTTTGTCGGTGGAAATGAAAACAAATTTTTCGGTGTTGTGTTCTATTGCAAGTTCCACAAGGTTTTTGGTTCCGAAAATGTTGGTTTTTACCGCTTCGTAAGGGTTTATTTCCATCATTGGCACGTGCTTAAGTGCGGCAGCGTGGTAAATAATCGAAGGTTTGTATCTGGAAATGATGTAATTAAGCCTTTCGCGATCCAGAATGTTTCCGACAATAGTTTTGAAATTTTCAAATTTCAGGTTTTCTTTCAAGTTTATTTCGAGGTTGTGCAGGGGTGTTTCGGCAATGTCATAAAGAATTATCATTTTGGGATTGAATTGCGTAAGTTGCCGAACAATTTCGCTACCAATAGAACCTGCTGCACCTGTGACCATAATGGTCTTGTTAAGAATGTCTTTTTTTATTTTCCCGGTATCGAGTTTTATTTCTTCACGTTCCAACAAATCTTCAATGCGGTATTTTTTTATTTGTTTTACACTTAATTCTCCGTTTATCCATTCTTTTATGTCGGGTACGGTTTTTATTTCAATGTGATGTGCAAGGCAAAAATCTACTATTTCCTGTTTGACTTCAAAGGGGAAGTTTCCTGTGATGATAAGCTGGTCTATTTTGTTTTTCTTTGCTATCTTTTTTATTTCGGAGGTGTGATAAATTTTTATGTTGTCGATTTTGTGTCCTTTTTTGCTTTTGTTGTGTTCAATAAATGCAACGACTTTGGCGGGATTTTCAGGGTCATTTTCTATAGTTTTTTTAGTGATGAGAGCTTTATCATCAGACCCTGCTATAACTACAATATTTTTTTCTTTGTTTCCGTTTTGCAATTGTCCGAAAGCAATTTTCACCAAAAGCCTGTATGACAATAAAAAGAACAATGAACTTAAAAATTCTATGCCGATAATTGAATACGGTACGAAGTGAATATAATTAAACCCGAGGCGTGAAACGAGGTTTATGATAACGAATATTACAGAACCTGCAAGCAGATTGAAAAAAATATGTTGTGCATCTTTGCTTCCTGTGTATCTTAAAAGTCCCGTGTAGGTTTTCCCGGATAAAAATAAAATAAACCGAATGCTTAAAACCGTGGCTAAAGCCAATAATAACTTGCTCTGTTCCGTAACAGGTATATGAAAATTGAATCGAAGTAAAAAAGCTAAATAAACTCCGAATGCAACCAGCACTAAATCAATAAATAATACGAACCAGCGGGAAAAATATTTTTCGGAAAAAAAATCTAGCATCAGAATTTTTTTGACTACCAAAGTTAATATAAATAAAGCAAACTGCATTAAATACTCAAGAGCAATAAGTAATTTTTATATTGTTTATGCTAATTATTAAAAAGAAAAAATTGCATGAGATGCAAAAAGAAAAAGAAATAGAGGAATT
>JALWKH010000146.1 GCA_026996635.1 Bacteroidales bacterium
CCTATATAAGCTACGGTAAGTTTATTTTTGGAATAATTTAAACTGTCGGGAATAGTAGCCAATGTAGGAGTACCGGTGCTGTCTTTTGTCAGGAAAAAGTTCCCGTAAATATTTGCTGCATCAATATTACCTCCCATCGCCACGGTAATATTTTTTTCTTTGCCAGTAAGAAAAAAGTATGCTGTAATGTTTATTTCAGTGCAGTTGTTTTCCGGAGAAATATTATCGGGATAATTTAACCACTTATAATAATTTACATCCAAAACAAGATCTTCATTCAAAAACTTTTTTGACAAAGCGGTATCTTGTTGAGCAAACAAAGATGTTACTGAAAACACAAAAATTAAAACAATGAAAAAGTTTTTCATACGCAAAAATTAAAAAGGGGAAGCATGACTCTACCTCCCCGTTTAGCTTATTATAATTTGAACACTTTTCTTATGGTATCCTCAAGATCAAGTTTTTCCCAACCGAAAAATTGAACTTTTTTCACTTTGTCGGTATGCGTTCCGTCACTGTTTACATATCTCAAGAGAACTTCTTTTTCGTAAGGATCTCTTCCCAAATGACCGTAAGCCGCAGTTTCTTTGAAAATCGGATATCTTAAACCGAACTTTTCAATAATTGCTTTAGGTGAAAAATCAAAAATATCGTTAATCTTATTTGCTATTTCTTCGTCGGTCATATTCACTTTTGCAGTTCCGAATGTGTTTACATAAATGCTTATTGGCTTTGCAATACCGATGGCATAAGACAATTGCAACAATACTTCGTCTGCCACACCTGCATGCACCAAGTTTTTAGCTACATACCTTGCTGCATAAGCCGCAGACCTGTCAACTTTGGTAGCATCTTTACCTGAAAATGCACCTCCTCCGTGAGGAGCCTTACCGCCGTAAGTATCAACAATTATTTTTCGTCCCGTTAAACCTGTATCACCGTGCGGTCCGCCAATAACAAATTTTCCCGTCGGATTTACATGGAAAATGAACTCTTTATCAAATTCAAACAACCCTTTCAAATGTTTGGGTAATCTTTCCTTTGTTTTTGGTATCAAATATTTAAGCAAATCTTCTTTTATCTTTCTTTGCATCAAATCTTCATCATCGTCAAATTCATCGTGTTGGGTTGATATAACTATTGTATGAATCCTTGACGGCTTACCGTTATCATCATATTCAACGGTTACTTGCGATTTGGCATCGGGTCTCAAATAAGGCATCAAATCAGGATGATTTTTCCTAATATCTGTCAAATCTTGCAACAGCATATGAGCCAATACAATAGGCAATGGCATATATTCTTCCGTTTCATTTACGGCATATCCGAACATAATACCTTGGTCACCGGCACCTATTTCATCTTTTCGTTCCACACCTTGATTAATATCCGGAGATTGTTCGTGTATGGTGGAAATTACTCCGCAACTTTCACCTTCAAACTTGTATTCCGGATTTGTGTAGCCTATATTTTTAATTACTTTTCTTGCTGTTTTTTGTACATCAACCCACGCTTTGGTCTTTACCTCTCCCGAAATTACAACCAATCCTGTTGTAACCAATGTTTCTACGGCAACTTTTGAGTCCGGGTCTTGCCTCAAAAATTCATCCAATAATGCATCCGATATTTGATCCGCTATTTTATCGGGATGTCCTTCCGATACAGATTCTGATGTAAATAAGTATCCCATATCTTTCTATTTTTTTGTAGTTAATAATTGGAAAATTTCTTCAAGAGATTTCTCTTGTTTGTGCAAAGATAATACAGTTAATTCGTTAGCCACTGCAAAATTAAAAATTTTGGGTCGCAAATCTTTATCCGACTTACCTGTCAATATCCATTTAAAACCTTTAATATGCATTGCTTTTTCCACACCCGGGATAGACATTAACATATCAACCGTGACTTCTTTGTCAAATTCCACTTCAATTTTTACAAATTCTTCTTTTGTTATCTGCTGAATGTTTTCAACTGTGTCATTAGCAATAATTCTACCCTTATTTATTATGATAACATTGTCGCAAATAGCCTCCACTTCTTGCATAATGTGAGTAGAAAGCATCACTGTTTTTTCTTTACCTACATTTTTTATCAAATTTCTTATTTCAATAATCTGATTGGGGTCAAGACCACTTGTAGGCTCATCAAGTATCAGAATTTCAGGGTCGTGTATCAATGCTTGTGCCAGCCCTACCCTTTGCTTGAAACCTTTGGAGAGTTCACCAATCTTTTTGTTTTGCTCGGGAGTAAGACCCGTAAGTTCAATTATTTCATCAACTTTTTGTTTTATGTTGCCCACTTTATAAATACGCGCCACAAAAGTCAAATACTCACGCACAAACATATCCAAATACAACGGGTTGTTTTCTGCCAAATAACCAATCATTTTTTGCACTTCCAATTCGTGGTCGTCAATATCCAACCCGTTTACAAGCACTTGACCCTCTGTCTTGGAAATAAATCCCGTAATTATCTTCATTGTTGTTGACTTCCCCGCTCCATTCGGTCCCAAAAAACCTGTTATGCTTCCTTTTTCTATCGTAAAACTAACATTGTCCAACGCTTTTTGCTTACCGTAAAACTTCGTCAAGTTTCTAACTTCTATCGACATAATCTCTACATTGTTTTATATTTGCAAAAATAATTCAAATAAAATTACAACTGCGAAAAAATGAGTTTATTGCCTAAATATTCGGCTGTAATAGAAGCAGGTGTGGATGAAGCCGGAAGAGGACCTCTCGCCGGACCTGTTTATGCTGCAGCTGTTATACTTCCCGAAGATTTTGTTATTGAAGGACTTGACGATTCAAAAAAAATCAGTGAGAAAAAAAGATATGAATTAAGGAAAATTATCGAGGATCAAGCTCTTGACTACGCGGTAGCAAGTGTATCCAATGAAGAAATAGACAAAATAAACATACTCAATGCCACATACAAAGCAATGCACCTTGCCATTTCAAAACTAAAAATCAAACCTCAACACCTCATAATAGACGGTAACAGGTTCAAACCCTACCTGGATATTCCTTTTGATTGCATTGTAAAAGGTGACGGAAAATATGCTTCAATAGCTGCCGCATCCATTTTGGCTAAAACTTACCGTGACGATTTTATGATAAAAATTGCAAAAGAATACCCGCAATACGGCTGGGAATCAAACAAAGGTTACGGCACAAAAAAACATATCGAAGCCATTGAAAGATACGGCATTACATCTTACCACCGCAAAAGTTTTTTATCAAAATATATCTACAAACTTGATTTTTGAACAGCCAAAGGCTGTGTAATAACCTCATTCATTCCCCCACCGACATACTGAGCACCGAAGATGCGTGAGTATCTTATTATTTTTACCAGATTGCCACGCTCCTCACAACAACAAAAAGAAGATTACTTGATAATTAACAGATTAACACATTAATCAATTGGCACATTAGCAAATTAATTCACTAACACATTTTGTTAATCCCGCTTAAACCTGATTTTATCTGTTTGGTAATAATCAGCACCTGCTTCAAAAGCCTTTTTCAAATCACGTAAATTGTGCATACCCCACAACATAACCTTACAACCTTTATCCTTAATTTTTTTCACCATAGAAGAATCCGCAAATTTGAAATGCATACTTATTCCGTCAATATTTGCTTTATCACATTTATGTAAAACATCTGTTCCGCTTCCGGCATAATAAAAAAGTGTGTAATTATCGTGCTTATTAGAGAGTTCGCTTAAAATTACGTCATCACCCGTCTCAAAAAACACAATATTTTTCCCGCTGTATTTTTTAGCAATACTTTTAAGTTTTTTCGCAAAAATCTTTTTCCTAGCATCATCAAGTCCGTAAATTTTAATATCAAGAGACACAATCTTACCCGAATCAATCGAGGACAAAAAACTGTCAACACTTATTATTTCGTACTTCTTAAAAATATATCTGTTCTTAGGCAATGAATCGTAAACCACAGAGGAAATAACCCCCTTTTTTTTAGGCAGACTGCTGTTATGCCAATAAACCAACACACAGTCTTTTGTCATCTGCACATCACCTTCGGTACCGTCAAGAATATTGTACGCTTTTAACAAGGAAGGATACGAATCCAAGGGGAGTAGGGATTTTATTCCCATTCCACCATGCCCCATAACTTTGGCATTATCAGGCACAACCAATCTGTGCGAACAACCTACCAACAGAAAAATAAGCAGGCTACTTATCAAGCCTTTCATGCAAAAACCATTTCAAAGTTTTCAAATCCAAATCCTTTGCTATTATTTTTTTGTCCTTATCCAGAACATATAAGCGTGGTGTCATAAAAATATCGTAAATCATAATCAACTCACCGTAGTTCTTACCTGCGTAATAAGCATTTATCCAATCTGTATAACCGTTATCCGCTACATATTTTTTCCAATTATCAAAATCATTAGTTGCAGTAATGGCTACAACCTTAAGTCCCTTGTCTTTATATTTTTTGTACAAGTCATAAAATCCGGGCGTAAACTGTTGGCAATGATGACAATCTGCCGACCAGAAATAAAGAATCATTAAAGGAGCTTTTATATCTTCAAAATTAAAAACCTTATCAGTATTCATTTCCGCCAGTGGAATTTCAGGTGCTTTTTCTCCGGTAAGAAGTTTTTTCATAATGTTTACTCTGAATTGTAACTTTTGCTTAAAAGACTCGGGCGAAGGTATTTTATCATTCAAAAAATAATTTTCGGCAATAGCAATAAAAGCTTTCTCATTTGCCCATTTGCCCGAATTTTCAAAATTGTTTATCATCAATTTGGCAATAGCTGTAAGAGTTTGTTTATTCCCTTCTGCTTTTTTCAGTATTTCCAAAGCATCGTGCGCTATACTGTCAGAATTATTATATGCAACCTGTGTGAAATATTTATTCAGCTTATTGGCAAAAACAGTTGTGTGAATAAACCTTGGATCTGAAAAATCAACATAATCAAAAAAGTGATGCTTGTAATACATATATTTTTTATATCTGATGTCCATTTGTTGCTGTTCCGGATTTAATTTAGTATCAGCTTTAAATGTATCGGGAACAATTATGTCTTTCAAAGACTTGAGCAAATCAGCCAGAAAAGTGCCTTCTGCTTTTTTTATGTATTCGTCCCGTTCTTTATTTAAATAAGCATTAAACTTTTCAATATCACGATTTATCACTTTTAACGAATCTTGATTGCCTCTGTTTTTTTGCATCCTCTCCGAAAAACTCCTCATCTTTTTCCTGTTCGAATAAGATAACTTTTGGTAATCCAAAAACAACTCATTTTCTTTTGAACCCTCTATTTTTGCCGTACCCATCAAGTCATTAATATCGGCAACTACCTTAAACTTACGGTTATTGTCATCTATAATTACCTCAAGAAATGATTTTTTTGGAAAAACAATAAAATAAGTTCCTGTAGCTAATGTAGAGTCAAATTCAATGGAAGCTCTACCT
>JALWKH010000147.1 GCA_026996635.1 Bacteroidales bacterium
TGGTTACTTGTTATGAAGACAGAGTTGCAAGTTGGGAAACAAACAATTCAAACGGTGACGCTATGCTCGACGGAACCACATACCCATGTTTTGAACCTTGGGCACTGCAACTACTTCTGAAATGGCACCATGAAGACCCTGTAAGCCAAAAAGAAATAGACAGGAATAATGCTATTTATCAAATTCAAGGCAACAGAAATCCATTTATAGATCATCCTGAATATGTTTGTCTAATATGGGAAGACACTTGCAGCGTTACTTTATCTGCTCAACAAAATTTGCAGCAACCGAAAATTATAAACTTTTATAATTCCGTTACAGACGAGTTAAATTACGAGGTTAAATCAGGAAAAGTAATTAAAGATATAAAAATCTATGTTTTTTCACTTGACGGACGGCAAGTAATATTTGAAGATAAGCATCCGCAAACCAAAATAGTCAAAAAAAGTATACACTTTGATGCAAAACAATCAATGTACATCGTTAAGTATGTTATAAATAACGAAAATGTAATAACTAAAAAAATTACCACTTTATAAATTTTCATTAGTTTTTTTATTTTTCAGGCCACAAATACAATTAACTTTGAGGCAAATTTAATTTTGCCCTTATGTCATCAAAGTATGAAGCCCGCGGTGTTTCAGCCAAAAAAGAAGATGTTCACAATGCCATAAAAAACCTTGACAAAGGTCTATTTCCCAATGCGTTTGCTAAAATTTTACCTGATATTGCAGGTGGAGATGCACAATATTGCAACATTATGCACGCAGACGGAGCCGGAACAAAATCATCTCTGGCTTACGCATATTGGAAAGCAACGGGAGACTTTAGTGTATGGTACGGCATAGCTCAAGACGCCATAGTAATGAATACCGACGACCTTCTTTGCGTAGGCGTTACCGACAACATGATACTTTCTTCAACCATCGGAAGGAATAAACATCTCGTTCCCGGTGAAGTAATCAGTGCTGTAATAGAAGGTACAAACAAGTTCATCGACAGGATGAAACAATTCGGCATCAATATTACTCTTGCCGGCGGTGAAACCGCAGATGTAGGTGATTTGGTCAGAACCATTATTGTTGATTCCACGGTTTTTGCACGCGAGAAAATCGAAAACATCATATCGAACGAAAATATAAAACCCGGAAACGTAATTGTAGGCTTGGCTTCTTTCGGGAAAGCATCTTACGAACAGGAATACAATTCAGGCATTGGGAGCAACGGATTAACCTCAGCCCGCCACGATGTTTTTTCTAAAAAAGTCGGCAACCTCTACCCTGAAACTTACGACAAAAACACTGATGAAAAATTCGTTTATACAGGCAAATATTGCTTAACCGACACAATAAATATTGATGGAGAAGAAATAACAATGGGCAAACTCGTTTTGTCCCCGACAAGAACTTATCTCCCCGTAATGAAAGAAATTTTTGAATCTTACCGCAAAAAAATCAACGGGTTGATTCATTGCTCTGGCGGTGCACAAACCAAAATTATGAATTTCACAAATTACACGGTTATCAAAGATAACCTGTTTGATACACCACCACTTTTTGCCATTATTAAAGAACAATCCGGTACTGATTGGAAAGAAATGTATCAAGTATTCAATATGGGGCACCGTTTGGAAATAATTACCGACGAAAACACAGCTCCAAAACTTATCGATGTTGCTGCAAAATATAACATTGAAGCAAAAGTAATAGGCAAAATAGCGGAAGGAGACAAAAAACTGATTATCAGGTCAAAATACGGTGAATTCATATATTAAGCACAATCAAAGCTTAATTTTATTACATTTGCATACCGTATAAATTCACACTCAAACATTCAAAACAAAATGGAAACCAACAATTTATTGCTCATAAAACTTGCTGATGTAGAAAAAAAATTTGCGGAAATAGAAAAAAGTCTCGCCGACCCTGAAATTATTTCCGATAACAAAAAATTCATCAAACTGAACAAGGAATATAAAACCCTTAAACCGATAGTTGATGCATACAAAAGATACAGGGACATTCTCAGCAATATAGAAACCAACCGCGAAATGGTTGCAAACGAGAAAGACCCTGAAATGAGAGAACTCGCCAAAGAGGAATTGGAAGAACTTGAAAAACAATTACCGCAAATTGAAGAAGAAATAAAAATACTTCTGTTGCCCAAAGACCCCGAAGACGATAAAAATGCAATCCTTGAAATCAGAGCCGGAACAGGAGGAGACGAAGCAAGTTTGTTTGCAGGCGAGCTTTTCCGTATGTACCAAAGATTCTGTGAGACCAAAGGGTGGAAAGTAGAAGTAACACATTTCACCGAAGGAACAGTCGGCGGATACAAAGAAATAGTTGCCGAAATAAAAGGTGAAGGTGCTTACGGAACTTTAAAATATGAAGCAGGTGTGCATCGTGTTCAGAGAGTGCCGCAAACCGAAACACAAGGACGTATTCACACTTCTGCAGTAAGTGTTGCGGTTTTCCCCGAAGCAGATGATATAGACATAGAAATAAAACCCGACGAAATTAGAAAAGATATTTTCTGCTCGTCAGGACCGGGCGGACAGTCCGTAAACACCACTTATTCTGCTGTCAGACTTACACACATTCCTACAGGAATTGTAGTTTCCTGCCAAGATGAACGTTCTCAAACCAGAAACTTGGAAAAAGCAATGAGGGAACTCAAAGCCCGCCTTTATCAAATAGAACTCGAAAAGAAAATGGCGGAAATTACGGCAAAACGAAAAACAATGGTTTCTACCGGAGACCGTTCCGCAAAAATCAGAACGTACAATTTCCCACAAGGAAGAATTACAGACCACCGCATAAATTTCACATCATACAACCTCCAAGACTTTATGGAAGGGAATATCGGTGAGTTGATTGAAAAACTTCAAATGGCTGAAAATGCCGAAAAACTTAAAGAAAGCGGATTATGACAATAAAAAATCTTGTTTCGGAAATAGAACGCAAACAATCTCTACTTTGTGTCGGGCTTGATTCCGACATAAATAAAATACCGGAAGAGTTTCTGAAAACTTCATTACCGCAATATGAGTTTAACAAACGGATAATAGACGCTACCCAAGAATATGCCATAGCATACAAACCAAATTTGGCATTTTACGAATCGGAAGGCATCACAGGGTGGATGAGTTTGGAATTTACCCAAAAATACCTAAAAGAAAAATATCCGCATATCTTTACTATTGCCGATGCCAAACGGGGAGATATAGGTAACACTTCCAAGCATTACGCACATACATTTTTCGGCAGGTTAGACTTTGATTCCGTTACACTATCTCCATATATGGGTTACGATGTTGTGGCACCATTTCTCGAATACGAAGACAAATATGTTATTCTACTGGCTCTTACTTCCAACTCATCAGCCGATGAAATACAAATGTTCGAAAGCAAGGAAGGGATAAAACTATTTGAATACATACTCACAAAAGCAACAAATTGGGGTCTTGGCGACAAAATAATGTTTGTAGTAGGTGCAACAAAAACCGAGTATTTACAACAAATAAGAAAAATTGCTCCTGACAATTTCTTGCTTATCCCCGGCATAGGAGCACAAGGCGGAAGTCTGGAAGATGTTATAAAATACGGTAAAACAGATAATTACGGACTTATAATAAATTCGTCAAGATCAATAATTTTTGCAGATAGGTCTTTCGAAAACTTCGCAAAAGCTGCTTCAGACTCAGCTCAAATGTTATTAAACGAAATGAGAAAGTTTATATTTTAAAAAAACATTACCCATAATAAACCACATAATACAATCTCTTAAAGAATCGCATTCTGTTTCTTGTATATCTTTATTTAAGATACTGCTAAAAAATAAAAATTCTTACATTTGTAGAAAAGAACAATTATGAAAACTCAAGCAACATTTTATTTCTTGTTACTAACATTGATATGGGGTGTTTCCGAACTTTTTCTTAGACAAACTTTAGCTCCGTTTATACATCACTCGGCAGTTCTTGTAAGCATTGCTGCATCAATAATTTATCTTGCCACAACAATATTCGGAAAAGGCAAAAAATCGATTCTTTTTATAGCCGGAATAATCACCGGAACTTTGCTTATAAAACTTTTATCTATTCCATTCTTCGGATATAATCTTACATCTATAGTAAATTCTCTTTTCGCAATTACAGTAGAAGGAATTATTTTCTCTTTTTTATTTTTAGTACTAAAA
Source organism: Bacteroidales bacterium (assembly GCA_026996635.1). Classification (GTDB taxonomy): domain Bacteria; phylum Bacteroidota; class Bacteroidia; order Bacteroidales; family JALTDM01; genus JALTDM01. The sequence goes on from JALWKH010000147.1 coordinate 4,201, forward strand.
ACCAATAAAATAGAAACAATACTTTTATCGGCATTCTTTGGCTCATATATATCAGCTTTGATTTTCAGAGTTATAGGAATACATCTATACCCTTGCAACTACCTACTATCTTTCAAAGGAACGGAAGGTGTTTTTAATTTTTTGGTATATGAAGGATTTACTTGGGCTACATTTTCTGTCATTTTTGTTTTAATCACATATTTAATTTTAAGTTTAGTTAAAGTAATTAAACCTATTAAGTTAAACACATCCAAATAAAATGCAAAAAGTTTCAATAAGTTTTTTTATAAACGGCATAAAATACTCTTCAGAAGTATCACCATATTTATCGGCTTTGGAATTATTAAAATCTTTGGGATACACAGGACCCAAAGAAGGTTGTAGTGAGGGCGATTGTGGTGCTTGTACAGTATTACTCGGAGGCATAACAAACGGCAAAATAGAATATAAGACAATAACCTCTTGCATATACCCTGCAATAAGATTAAACGGGAAGCACATTGTAACTTCCGAGGGATTGCAAACAAATCAAAAATTACATCCGGTACAAGTATCGGTTTTGGAGAACCACGCAACCCAATGCGGATATTGCACCCCCGGAATAGTTATGTCTTTATTCGGTTACTTTTACAATTCAGACCGATACGACGATGAGGGAATAACAGAAGCATTGGAAGGAAATCTTTGCCGTTGTACGGGTTATGTATCTATCCGCAACTCGGCACGCTATTCGGCAAATATGTTTTCAAAACAAGATTTCCCTATTCTCGATTATTTTGACAGAATAAACCAATCCATTAAAAACAATAAAAAAGAAAGCTACGGTAACGATAATTATTTTGTTCCCACTTCATTGTCTGACCTTTATCAAATCAAAAAGTTTGATATCATAATCAATGGCGGAACAGACCTTATGATTGCAATAAAGCACAAAGGATTCCGCCCTGAAGCAATTTTGGATATATCTGAAATAGACGAATTGAATTTTATAAAATATCAAAATGTTTTTTTGGAAATTGGATCAACCGTAACACTATCTCAAATAAAAAACTCCGAAACAATTAAAAATTATTTTCCCGTTTTAGCTACTACCATAAAACAAATGGCATCATTACAGATTAGAAATGTTGCAACATTGGCAGGAAATATTGCCAATGCATCTCCCATTGCCGACAGCACTTCTTTATTGTTGGCAGCAGATGCAAAATTAAGTTTGATAAATATTTATAATAAAAGTGAACGCACTATACC
>JALWKH010000148.1:0-760 GCA_026996635.1 Bacteroidales bacterium
TTCTTTAAGTTCTTCACGGTATTTTTCCGTTATTTCTTTTGCCGATAAGTTTTTGTCTTCTTCCTCTGCATAATCTTTCAGCATTCGCAATAAAACTTCTTTTTCTTCTTGTTCCGCAAGTTCTTTAATGGAAGGAAATTTATTTTTGTCTTTACCCTCAATGTGAACTTTCAAAAGATTTTCAACTCTTGTTTTCAGCCGGTTCCATTCATTGGAGTATTCCGCCCACCAATTATTCCATTCTTCAATTTCCTGTTTGGTCTTCTTTTGAGCAAAAAGCAAACTGGTTTTTGTGGATGTAAAAGGCTCGAATGTAAGTTGGGGCAATGAAACAACCGCTTTTATTTTAAAATACTTGTAAATAAATAAGCGAATATATTTGTTTTCGGTAGTATCAAAAACACTTTCGGGCAATACCACTCCCAATCTGCCGTTAGGTTTGAGCAATTGATACCAACGTTCTATAAATAAGTTTTCGGAATTCTTTTTACCTCCGAAAATAAATTCTTTGGTTACATTCTTTTTTGTTTCATTATCCAAATCAACACTAAACGGCGGATTTGTAATAATCACATCAAACTGTCCGTTTACTTCTTTTTCGGAATATAAGGGGTCGTGTTCAAATTGTTTCAAGAAGTTAGGCGCCGTTTCTTTATCATAAAATTTAAAAGGCAACAGTCCGTCTTTTACAAAAATATTAGTAGAACCGTCACCGTGCAAAATCATATTTACTTTGGTTGCAGTACCGAGATTAAAGTTT
>JALWKH010000148.1:770-5377 GCA_026996635.1 Bacteroidales bacterium
GAATATAATTGACTAAACCAATGTGGATCTAAACTCATTAACCAGTCAAAAGACATAAATAATTCCGTCACACCATAGAATGCTAAAAATCCAACTGCTAAATTTTTAGTTTTAATATATGTTTTATAATCTCTTGTTTCATCAAGTTTGTTGCGAAACCGCCTTTTCAGGTTGTCGGTAATAAATTTCATATATTCAATAAGGAAGGTACCGCTGCCGGCACTCGGATCAATCAAATATGGTATTTCCAAATCCCTGTTTACTCTTTCAATGGCAAGTTTATCAAGCTGTAAGCCCCACAAAATAAACTTTACGATATTTATATGCGTAAAAAACTGTCCTTTTGATTGTTTAAATCCTTCTCTGATAATTCCCTCGAAAAAATCGCCGAGAATATCTTTACCGTCAAAACTGTTTTTACCGTCAATCAAAGAATACCGCTCCAACTGTGCAACGGTATATCTTAATTTATTTAGCGAAAACTTATTTTCATCTACCACAAATGACTTCCTCAACTTATTTTCATCGGTAATATTAAGTCTTTGCTTTAATGCCCTGCGATAAAGTTTGTTTATTCTATCAAACAGTTCTTCGTTTGTCTCGAAACTTTCGCCGTTTTTGAATGTGAAAATCTGAAAATCATACTTTTCACCGCTTCTTTTTTCGCTTTCGTCTTGAATCTTTGCAAGAATAAGATTAACTAATGACGAAAAGATATCGTTATCATCGGTTCCGCCACCGCCCCAAAGGACATTATGCAAGTTTTTTCGCAGGGCGTCCAATTGTTCGTGAGTAAAATTTGTTTCTAATTCCTTGGCATCCGTCTTGTTGCCTTTATCATCAATAATATATCCGCCTTTGGCAAACGGAACTTTTAATGATCTCCCGTAGTTCTTAGGTATTTCATTGGTAAATTCTCTGTTTTCTTTCCATTTGTCAAAGGTGTTATATTTCTCATAATCAATTATAACCGCTTTGTCTTCTATTTTGTTTTCAGTAAGTTCAACAGAGTATAGTACCAAATATTTTACTTTACTTCCTTGCCCTATTTCTTGACTTGCAAGATTATAAAGTTGCTTTTCTATTATTTCATCTTGATTTTTCTCAAATTCGTTTGGCGCTTTTAATTCAATATACAAAAAAGCATCACCGTTTTTATCTCTTACAATTATGTCTATCCTAGGTTTATTTACCTTTGGTCTGCCAATGTCATATTGTTTTTCTATTTCGATATTTTCAGGCTTGTAACCAAGTTCATTAACAAGTTTTGCAAGAATATAAGCCCTTACAATTTCTTCATCTCCTCTAAACTTTTCAATTTTCCAACCTTTTATTTTTTTAGAATATCTTACTTTCTTTTTTTCAAAGTCATATTCTTCTACAACTTTGATTTTTTGGCTATCCAAATATTTTTTAATGTTGTCGTATTCCATTTATGGATTTTTTTTCTTTATAATTAACATAACAAAAATAAGAAATTTTACTTATTTCCTCATCAAAAAGACATCACAAAATCAACCGAAACCACATACTCGTTAAAGCTGTTTATTACCGCAGCCACACGGAGAAGTTTGTCGTAATAAGTTACAAAGTATAAACTGATTCCCGCAGAATACAGATAATTTTCACCCGTTATACCGCAACAGTCTGTTCTGTAACCCGCATCGGCATACACTCCGGTGTAAATAGAGAAAAATGGCTTGTTGAACTTGTAAGACTTTATAAAGTTGAGTTTTTTAATTTTGACAGGCACAAGGTTATACTTAAGTTCGGTCTGGAACGCCGCTCTCACCGGCATCACATACAAATCGTAATTGCGAATGTTGCTGTAAGCCAAGTAGTCAAGGTTCAAAACGGTAAAATCGTTTCCTCCGTTGAAGTTATTATAAAAAAACCTGAAAGACGGATACCATTTATTGCCAAGGTCAAAATATTTACGCACATCCACATCAAACAGCCTGAAGAAAGTTTTTGCCTCCGCACCTGTACTTTCCGACCTTACGGCAGAAGAAACCGAAAAGAAAAACCCCGAAGTCGGAAAATACTTGATATTTCTCTTGTCTAACAGATAAAACAATTCATAATCGCCATACTTTATCCTTTCTCTGCCGGCACTGTCAGGCAAGTTCAAGCGTGTATCGTGGAAATTTATTTTCAGGTAAAATGAACTGAACAATGTAGGCCTGTAGCTGAAAAAACCGCCTGCGTGCAAATCATCAAACAATTCAGTAGCAGCGGAGGCATAAACTAGTTTACCGTTTTTGACACTTACGGGGATTTCATTTCGCTTGTTCAGGTTAAACTCCAGGTAATATGCAAACTTGCGAGTTTTGAACAAATATGGATTCATATATGCAATGCCGTATTGCTTTTTGTACCCCTCCCTGAACTTTACCTTAAGAAAATCGCGCCTGCCGCGGAAATTATACCACATAAGCATCACTCCGTAATTTACCCTGTTCCAATGCTCACCCAACAGGAAATTCGTAAAATTTATATCGGCGTGCTCCAAAATGGGATAAGGCCAAACATACCACCGCTCTTCCACACGAATCTTCAGCACCAACCTGTTTTGTGAAATGCTGTCGGTCACATAAACATAATTGAACAAACCCGTATTGAAAACATTGTCGTGTATAAGTGTTTCGATTTTAGGAAGTTCGGATTTCTCTATCGTATCTCCGGGCATTACGGGCAATTCGTTCCTAATTACAAAGTCTTTGGTTGATTTGTTTCCGGAAATCAAGACTGTATCCACAATGAGGTTTTGCGAGAAAACGGAGATGTAGAAGCAAGAAAACAAAAAAAATAAAAAAGACTTCATCAAAAAGAGCCGGAATTTAGAGCCTCCTGGGGGATTCGAACCCCCGACCTACTGTTTACGAGACAGTCGCTCTGACCTACTGAGCTAAGGAGGCGGATTAATGTGTTAATTTATCAATTTTGTTAATGTGCTAATTAACAACCCACACTCAACCCCAAAACTCATTAACCAATTATCACATTATCTCATTAGCACATTAACTAATTCATTTCATCTATTATCGTGGCAACGGTGGCATCGCTCGTAACATTCACACTTGTCCGTAACATATCCAAAAGCCTGTCCACCGTAAGAATTATTGCTATGCCTTCGTTTGGCAACCCTACAGAATTCAGAACTATTATCAACATTACCATTCCCGCACCGGGGACAGCCGCCGCACCTATTGATGCCAACAATGCCGTAAGAACTATTGTAATTTGTGCCCCCAACCCCAAATCAATACCATACAACTGTGCTATAAAAAGAGCCGCAACCGACTGGTAAAGACTCGTTCCGTCCATATTGACCGTAGCCCCAATCGGCAGCACAAAACTACTAATTTCTTTTGAAATTTTTATCTCTTTTTCGCAAATTTCCATTGTAACAGGCAAAGTAGCGGCACTGGAACTCGTAGAAAATGCTAACAACTGAGCAGGAAGAATTTTTTTCAGAAAATCATAAGGGTTTCTGCCTGTGAAAATTTTTAAAAGTAGCGGATAAACCACCAAAACCATAAAAAACAACCCTGCAACAACAGTCAAGCTATATATTGCAAGAGAAACGAAGACTCCCTCCACACCCGATTTGTTTGAAAACGACAACAAAACATCGGCAATAAGTGCAAAAACACCTATAGGAGCATATTTCATTATTATGTCTATCATCTTCATTATCACCTCATTCACAGCTTCAACAAAATTCTTCAGAACAGTAGTTTTTTCATTTTTCACTTTTACCAATGCTATGCCGAAAAGGAACGAGAAAAATATTACTTGCAGCATATTTTTATTGTCAGAAGCGGCAGACACAATATTATCCGGCACCAGATCTTCCAAAAAACCTAACGGACGGGCATCCGTGTTTTGTATTTTATTATTTAACTCCTCGGTTTGAATGGTAGAAACATCAATTTTAGCATATTCACCCGGCTTGATAATATTTGCAAGAGTAAGCCCTGTAACAATCGCAATAAAAGTAGTGAGGATATACAATGCAAGAGTTCGCCACCCGATTTTTGACAACTCGGAAATATTTTTCATTCCTGCAATACCGTTTATAAGTGAAAAGAAAATAAGCGGCATTGCCATCAATTTAAGCAATTTGATAAAAATAACTCCGAATGGTCTTATGTATTCAGCAGTAAATTCCTGGGCATTCAGTTTAGCAGCAAAAAACACATAAATAATGCCGGCAAGCATTGCAATAAGAATGGAAGCCCAAAGGGGAATTTTTTTCAGCATAAGTCTATCAGATTTCCATGTCCGTTATATCTCTGACAATGGATAATATTCTCTTATCGTCCATCTTACTTATACGGGCTTCAAACTTTCTAACACCTATTTTAGAGTCCATTTCATATGTAACGATATTCAATTTGCCTGTTTTTATGGTATCTCTTATTTTTTCCAGCACTTCATTTAATTTATTTTCATCTTTAAAAAAGTCTTTTAGATTTTTCCCTATTATGAACTTGGGATCTACATATAAAGGAGAAGATTTATCTGCAGTATAGTCTATATAATTCCCATCATAATCTACAACAAAAATAAGATCCGGCATTGCATTTACAAGGGCTTCATAC
>JALWKH010000149.1 GCA_026996635.1 Bacteroidales bacterium
ACCTATTCCTTTAGCACGGGTAAACAAAATTGTCTTAAGGTTCCGGTTTTTGAAGCTAATGATGATTATGTGAAAAAGTTCTGGTCAAAAAAAATGAAGTCGTTTAAAGCTAAAGTGTCAAAACGTAAAGGAGAAATTTTTGCTGATAATGCTTTAATAAAAGATTTTTCGGAAAATACTATGGATATTTATGCAAAAACCGAACCTACCAAAGATGGTGTTGTTTATTTATATGTAGCTTTTGATTTAGGCGGTGCTTATTTGAATTCTTCAGACCATTCTGATATGTATAAAAAAGCAGAGAAAATGCTTGAGAAGTTTTCCAAAGAGATTTCGATAGATATTCTTAAAGATAACCTTAAGAAAGAAGAAAAAGTTCTTAAGAAGCAAATAGGAGAAAAAGAGGATCTGGAAAAAAGAAATGAAAAACTAAAAGATGATATTGAAAATTATAAAGAAAAGATAAAAAAGGCTGAAGAAGAAATAAAAGAGAATCAAGAAAAAAGGGATGAAAAAATAAAAGAAATAGAAGCGCAACAAAAAGTGGTAGAAGACCTGAAATCTAAAATAGATAAAATCAAATAGTTTATGGAATTAGCTGTGGTTGGTGCTACCGGATTGGTGGGTAGAAAAATGTTGGAGGTTTTAAGTGAACGTAAGGTTAGTTATGATGATATTTATTTGGTTGCGTCGGATGCTTCAAAAGGGAAAATTCTTGAGGTAAGCGGTATAAGAAAAGAAGTTATATGTGTTGATGATTTATTGACAAAGGATGTTGATGTTGCTTTGTTTTCGGCAGGTAGTTCCGTGTCAAAAGATTTGGCTCCCAAACTTGCAGGTAATGGTACCTATGTGATTGATAATTCATCTGCTTGGAGAATGAACAGCGATGTACCTTTGGTTGTGCCTGAAATAAATGCAAATACAATTACCCGTGAAACTAAAATAATTGCCAACCCTAATTGTTCTACAATTCAAATGGTGGTGGTGTTGGCACCATTGCATAGGCGTTATAAAATAAAGCGAGTGGTTGTTTCCACTTACCAGTCTGTGACCGGTACGGGTAAAAAAGCCGTAGAACAGCTTGAAAACGAGATTAAAGGAATTGATACTGAAAAGGTATATCCTTATCAAATTTTTAAAAATTGTTTGCCGCATTGCGATGTGTTTTTCGAAGACGGCTATACGAGGGAAGAATTAAAACTTGTAAATGAGACCAAAAAGATACTTAACGACGAAGATATAAAAGTTACGGCAACTGCTGTACGTGTTCCTGTGGTGGGGGGACATTCAGAAAGTGTAAATATAGAATTTGAAAAGAGTTTTGATTTAGATGAGATTCGTAATGTTTTGTCTGAAACACCGGGGGTTGTGCTTTATGATGATCCAGCAAACAATATTTATCCAATGCCTATAATTTCACACGAAAAAGATGATGTGTATGTAGGTAGAATTAGGCGTGATTCGACTGTTGAGAACGGATTGAACCTTTGGGTCGTGGCGGATAATCTGAGGAAAGGTGCGGCTACTAATGCGGTTCAGATTTTAGAATATTTGATCAAAAATAAAATAGTATAGATTATGATAACCAAAGAACAAGTTGCAGATTTGGTTAAGCGCGTGGATGCGCTGAGGGGGTATCTTTGACATCGATAATAAGCTGAAAAAGATAGAAGAAGAAGAGGCAAAAACTCAGGCACCCGACTTTTGGGATAATCCCAAGGAGGCGGAAAAGCAATTAAGAAAAATTAAAGGTATAAAAATTTGGACTGATGAGTTTGAAAAAGTTAAGTCTTTAGTTGATGATTTGTCTGTATTGTGGGAGTTCTACGAAGCAGAGGAGGCATCTGAAGAAGAAGTGGAGGAAGCCTACAAAAAAGCCTTAAAAGCGGTAGAGGCACTTGAGTTCAAAAATATGCTTCGCAACGAGGAAGATAAACTCGGTGCAATCTTAAAAATTACGCCGGGGGCCGGAGGAACCGAAAGCCAAGATTGGGCTTCTATGCTTATGCGGATGTATTTGAAGTGGGCGGAAAGACACGGATACAATACACGTATTTTGGATTTGCAGGATGGTGATGAAGCAGGTATTAAATCGGCAACTATAGAGATAGACGGAGACTTTGCTTACGGTTATCTGAAGAGTGAAAACGGAGTACACCGGCTGGTGCGAATTTCTCCCTTTGATGCAAATAAAAGAAGACATACTTCTTTTGCATCTGTGTTTGTTTATCCTGTAGTGGATGAGACGATAGAGGTGAATATAAATCCCGCTGACCTGGAATGGCAAACATTCCGCTCAAGCGGTCCGGGCGGGCAGAATGTAAATAAGGTTGAAACAGGTGTGAGACTTAAGCACAAGCCGACCGGTATTGTAATCGAAAATCAAGAAACCCGTTCGCAAATGCAAAATAGGGAAAATGCCCTTAGGTTGTTGAAATCCCAACTGTATGAAATAGAACTACAGAAGCGACGCGAAAAACAGCAGGAAATTGAAAAGTCAAAAAAGAAAATAGAATGGGGGTCGCAAATTAGAAGTTATGTATTGCATCCGTATAAAATGGTAAAAGATTTGCGTACTGATTATCAAACAGGGAACGTACAAGCAGTTTTGGACGGGGAGATTGACGATTTTATAAATGCTTTTTTAATGAAATTCGGAGGAACATATTAATACTTTAATTTTGAATTTAGAGGTAATAAAAAAGGCTGCCGGAGAAAGGCAGCCTTTTTTATATGCTCATTTGAGTTTTATTTTTTTACAAACTTTTGAACTTTGTAAGTTCCGTCTGTAAATTCAGCTTTTAAGAAATAAATACCTTGTGAAAGATTTTCCAGGTTTATTCTGTAATCATGAGTGTTTACCTCTTTTTTAACAACAGTTTTTCCGTCCAATCCCATAATATTTATACTTTGTATTGTTTTACCGGATTTTATTTCCATTTGGCTTGTTACAGGATTAGGAATTATTGTTAATTCTGATATACTGTTTTCGTTATTATTCGTAACGACTGTTGAGTTTATTTCCAAATCGTCGATCCAAAGAATAAATTTGTCGGTAGATGTATGTCTTATTGCGACATAGATGTTTTGATTGTCATATTGACTTAAGTCGTAGGTAAATTGTTGCCATTGTGCTGGTGCTTCCGTTACACTTGAAATTGCAGTAAAGCTTGACGGGTTGTTGTCTGTTGTGGATACCATAACCTGGAATTCATCATTTCCCCATGAGCCCGGTTTAGGACTCATTGCCCAAAAGCTGAATGAAGAATTAGTGCCAAGTTCCAATTGTGGTGAAATGAACCAATCATCTGATTGTGTAGCATCATTAGGGCAAACTGCCATACCAACTCTTACTCCGCTGTGTGCTGAACCTCCAACAGCACTTTCCCAGCAGTCACTGGTGTTGAATGCCATGTATGCAAAAGCGGAACCTTCGCCCGGATAATCACAATCACTACTACCGTAAGTGGTTAAACCATCTAGGTCTGCTGTTGTCCAAGGAGTAAATGATGTTGTGTAGTCGGAACTGCTTTCAAAGTCCCATGTAAATGGGAATGTATTAATAGGGCCACTAAATGTAGTTGCATTAGCAGTTACACCCGGTGAATATTCATTCGTAGGCAAGTTAGACCATGCTTTATAATAATATGTTGTGCTTTCTTGTAATCCTGTGTGGTTGTAGGATGTTCCTGTGCCATAATACAAAACAGTACCTCCTCCGGGTATGGCATCGCCGGGAGAGTAAGTTGTTCCGTTAGCAGGTGTGCCGAATGTTCCGGTTGGAGACCACGCTAATAATACAGGATCTCCATTCGAGTTTAAATCCCATGATAAATCTATTTCATTGTCAGACACAGCATTTGCTGTTAGGTTTATCGGGTTTCCTAAGTCAGAGAATCTAAATGATACAATGTGAATGTAACTTGCATCATTACCATTTACAACGCTGAAAAGTGTGCTGGCATACCAAAATGTATTATCATCAGAAGGGTCAACGCTCATTTCAGAATAGTCACCCCATCTGTCGTCTGATGTTTTAGATTCTGTTGCGGCAATAACATTTGTTTCAGGTATATCAAGAATTCCACTTGCATTTGCATGTTCTGCTGCAGATTGTCCTGCAATTCTTATTGATGGGTAAGTATTAGAGCTAGATACAGAGTAGCCTAATGCTATTTCATGATTAGCATTCATAGCTATGCTTCCCATCCATCTGTTATCATCATCAGGAGCATATGTCCCTGTTTGCCTTAGACTCCAGCCACTTCCGGTGTTAGTTAATTCATACCATCTTATTCCTGCATGATTTGTTCCGTCAACATCAACTGTATGGCAGGCTACTATTGTTTGTTCATTGCCGAAATTCCTATATTGGGCGCGAAACATTAAGATTTGGGGAATTCCGTCCAATTTCATTGTAGTACCGGGTTGTGGAATATTATCCATATAGTTGTAAGTGGAACTTCCGCCTAGCTCTGTTTCAAAAGCAGGGACATCTATAGTTTGTGTTCTTGCAAAAGTAGAATTTGATGGTGTTGTCCAATCAACATTTAATTCATATAACCAAAGTTGATCACTTCCATTGTTCCAGGCATCATCGTTTATTGTGATAAACTGTCCCGGTGTGCCTGAGGGGGCAGCTTGCCCGTCATTGTCAAGTGGCATAATACAATGAAAACCGCTGTTTGGTCTGTACGGGTTGTCAAAAGAAACCATTTGGGGGTTGCTTCCTCCGGATAACATTACACTTCTTTCGAAAGCAAAAACATCGTCATTGTCATATGTGTTTGTTGCCATATAATATCCGTCCGGCCACACTCCGAATTTCATATAATCCGGGAAGCCCGGCATTTCAAAGCTATAGGCATACCATTGGCCAGTGGGATCATCGGTGGCTGAAACAGCTATAAGCATATAATATGGTTGACTGCTTATGGAAAATTCGGCAGCAAGCCATCTTCCAGCTAAATCATCATATAAAATTATAGGATCTCCATCGTTATTTTCTGATCCTGTAACACCATTGAATAGTGTGTTCATGTCATTGCCGGTAATACTATTCCCATTCTTGTCATATATGTTATAAGATAAGTTTATTGCTGCCATATAATGATTTGGGCCCGCAGCCCCATTTGGATCGATTGGGTGTGCATAAGATCCTATACCTGTAAATGATTGAAGTATTTCTGCAGTTGCTTTTGAACTTTTTGGTATGAATTTTTGCCATACAGGATCTTCACCTTTAGGTAGCGCTTGTGCTTGATAGGGATATTTTCTATCCTTTAATTCTTCATTTCTTACAAAATCCTCTTTTACTTTTTTTAACATTTGGTCGATAGTGGTGCTTGGCATGTCTCTTAATGGTCCTACCAC